>NZ_SMTB01000082.1:0-13232 GCF_006864105.1 Acinetobacter sp. RF14B
CGGTAGAGGCAGCCAGTGCACCGGCAGCAAATAACAAGCTGTCGCCTGGCAGGAAGGGCATGACCACCAGACCGGTTTCCACAAAGATAATCAGGAAAAGAATGGCATAAATCCAGATCCCGTAATTGGTGATAAATTCAAGCAGATGGTCATCCACATGCAAGATAAAATCAATCAGTTCCATGAGCCGAGTACAAGCAAAAGTGTGCTGAAATCCTAACAGTGATCACCATTAAAGTCAGTAATAAAAGTCGACTATTTTGCTGCTGGTGGTTTGGCTCGAGGGCTGATCTGGCCTGCTGCAAACTCATGACTGTCACACCATCGCCCGGTTTTTATGGCTATGGTTTTAAAACAGATGACAGGGGCTAAGGTGGCTGTTACATAATCGCTGCGGAGCAGATGGCAACTTTCTGCTTAGATGGTAGCTTAATGATACTGCAAGGAAAGGATGAGTATGAAGCAATATATTCTAGCAACACTGGTAATGGCAGCAGCAAGTCCGACCCTTCAGGCCAAGTCCGATCAGGCGCTGATGGCAGAAGCCCAAAAGAATGTGGTCAGCATCGCCCAAGCGCATAAAATGAAAGATGAAACAGGCGTGACGGTAGTGGGCCAGATTGTAAAGCAGCGCTCGACAGACAGTGATGAATTTGAGCTGAAAGATCGAAGTGGCAGCATCATGATTGATGTCGATGATGATGACTGGAAAGTGTTAAAACTCAAAGCAGGTGATCGAGTAAAAGTCTGGGGCGAGGTTGATACTCATCGTTATAAACCGACTGATATTGATGTCATCAAGATTGAACGGGTGAAATAAACCCGGTTCTTATTTTTAAACAGGTGAGGCTGCAATGGGCTCTCCTGTTTTCAAGCCCGAGCTTGGCTTGGCAATTGTTTAAAAACAGCTCAAATATAATTTAACTGTTTAATCTTGATCCTGTTTGGAATAGTGTGCGTAAACTCAAGAAAAATGCTAGAATACAGCGCTTATTTCGTTTGCCTTTCATAGTTGTTTGTCATGACTACCAATACTCAAATTACTGAAGATCGTATCCTGATTCTGGATTTCGGTTCTCAATATAGTCAGCTCATCGCACGTCGTGTCCGTGAAGCTGGCGTATATTCTGAAATGTATGCCTATGATATGTCTGAAGAAGACATTCGTGCATTTAATCCAAACGGTATCATCTTGTCAGGTGGACCTGAAAGCGTTCATCTGGAAGGCAGCCCACGCGCACCGCAAGTAGTATTTGAGTTAGGTGTACCGGTACTGGGGATCTGTTATGGCTTGCAAACCATGTGTGAACAGCTGGGCGGTAAAGTTGAGCCGGGCACCGTCCATGAATTCGGTTATGCAGAAGTGGATATCTTGGTACGTGACCAGCTGATTGGGAACCTGCAAGACCGTGAAAACCAGCTGCATGTCTGGATGAGTCATGGTGACAAGGTTGCCCGTCTTCCTGAAGGCTTCCAGATTACTGCTCAGACACCAAGCTGCCCGATGGCAATGATTTCTGATGAAACTCGCCGTCTCTATGGTATCCAGTTCCACCCGGAAGTGACGCATACCTCGAAAGGTGCAGAAATTTTATCAAACTTCGTGCACCAGATTTGTGGTTGCCGTGGTCTTTGGACCCCAGAACATATTATCGATTTGCGTATTGAACAGCTACGTAAACAGATTGGTAATGAAAAAGTATTGTTAGGTCTTTCAGGTGGTGTGGACTCCTCTGTTGTGGCTGCACTGTTGCATAAAGCGATTGGTGACCAGCTGACCTGTGTATTTGTAGACAATGGTCTGCTTCGTTTGAACGAAGGCGATCAAGTGATGCAAATGTTTGCCGAAAACATGGGGATCCGCGTGATCCGTGCAGATGCTGAAGAGCGTTTTCTGTCTGCACTTGCTGGCGCAACTGATCCTGAAGTTAAGCGTAAAATTATTGGCCGTGAATTTATTGCAGTCTTCGCTGAAGAAGCACGTAAATTGGACGGGGTCAAATTCCTGGCGCAAGGTACGATTTATCCAGACGTGATCGAATCTGCCGCTAGCAAACAAGGCAAGGCACATGTGATTAAATCGCACCATAACGTGGGCGGTTTACCTGCAGACCTGGCTTTTGAACTGGTTGAGCCATTACGTGACCTGTTTAAGGATGAAGTACGTAAATTGGGTACGACGCTGGGCTTGCCACACAGCATGATCTACCGTCATCCATTCCCGGGTCCGGGTCTAGGTGTACGTATTCTGGGCGAAGTGAAAAAAGAATATGCCGATATTCTGCGCCTTGCAGATGACATCTTTATGCAAGAACTTCGTGCAAGTGGCTGGTATGACAAAACAGCGCAAGCCTTTGCGGTATTCCAGCCGGTGAAATCGGTGGGTGTGGTAGGGGATGGTCGCCGTTATGCCTGGGTGATTGCGCTGCGTGCAGTAGAAACGGTTGACTTTATGACAGCCCGTTTTGCACATCTTCCATATGAATTGGTAGACAAGATTTCGACTCGCATCATGAATGAAATTGCGGATGTATCACGCGTGGTCTATGACGTATCATCTAAACCACCTGCAACCATTGAATGGGAGTAATTTAGGGGTTTTGGACAGCACTGCTGTCCGCCTAAATTATGCCAAGCGCTATGCGCGCGGCAGTATCTGATTTATCAGATATAACCTAATAAAAAAGAGCGCTTCGGTGCTCTTTTTTATACTCTTAGATTAGCATTTGAAGTGCAACACCATGTTATAGCCATAATATCTGACGGGGAATTTTAAAGCCGAACCCTTTTTCGGGGTGATGCTTCAAATCTTGAGTGATTTCTGAGAGATCTTCATTTGTATAGATTTTTAGCTGTATAAGTTCATTCTAAGTTATAATGGTGACGAGGATTGTACCTGTTTATCACTGTTTTTAGCCGCCTGCTGCACAGCTTGAACTATGTTCCTGTGCTTAGAAGAAGAGGAGGTTGCCGGTTTAAGAATATCTGGATGATAGATTTTAATCCGGTTACGGCCGGCTTTTTTAGCCTGATACAGCGCCAGATCCGCTTTTTTGATCAGATCATCTAGAGTCTGTTTAGGCGACTCTAACTCGGCAATACCGATTGAAATGGTGAACTGGATACTCTGGTCAGGGGTGATATAAAAAACTTGTTTTTGAATAATTTTTCGAATGCGTTCAGCAATCATTAAGCTGTCATATGGCTGAGTATATTCGAGTAACGCAATAAACTCCTCTCCGCCAAAACGAGCCAGCACATCAGTTTGACGCATTTCTTTACGGGTCACTTCGGCAATCAGTTGCAAAACCCGGTCTCCTACATCATGGCCATAATTATCATTAATCAGTTTGAAATGATCTACATCGAACATTAACAGGCAAGTACCGGCATGTTTAGGCCATTTCTGGATGGCCTGCTCGGCCAGATTGACAAAATGGCGACGATTGTAGAGCTTGGTCAGTTCATCGGTATGGGCCAGATTTTTTAGGGTCTGATAGTTCCACTCATCCAGTAAATTACGCAGAAATATACGGCGTACATTTAGGGTATTATTCCAGTTAATATAGATGCTAAAACACCATAAAGGGATAGAAACGACGGCAAAGATAAGACCTTGGGACCAAGTGAGTAAATCAATGGCTCCAATGGTCATAAACAGGGCAATAAATATCGAGCAATAGAGTGCGCCTTTGAACTGGGTTTTAATGCAAAGATTAGTGACCAGGATAAAAATAGCGGTAGCGTACAGATAGGTACTGACGTGCGGGCTATTAGAGAGCAACAGTAAACCAATCCAGATTCCGGCAGCGACTGTCGTACAAACGGGCAAGAACATCTCTAGAACCTGGATGTTTTTATAATGGTTAAACAGGTAAGAGCCACAGAGCATGGCTACAATCACAAGCAGTACACGTGACACACCGGAGAGGAAAAATATATCTGGAATAATAAAGATATCGGCAAAGAAGTACAGTAAAAAGGCAATCTGCGCCATATAGTTTACCTGACGTAAGTCATGGTGATTGTCCGCATACATATAATCATAAAAATATTGCCGGAATAGCGGGGGAATGCGTGCAGAACGGTCTGCCAGCGCCTGTTCAATCAGTTGACGGTTTTGCAGATCACATTCGGCCAGTTTGAGCAGTTGATACATTCTGGCATTCTGAAAATAGACATCCTTTGGAGAATGTAAATCTTCATGAGAAGATGACATTGTTATTATCCATTTATTATTTTGCCTAGGCAGTATTATGAATCATTGGAATGAAAAGCAACCTTCTAAAATGGGATTGTATAATTTTTCTCTGCTAAAAAGTAACAAAATTTATAGGATTTAATCCAATATCGAGAATAATTATCTTATTGATATTATATATTTTTTATTATTTTATGGGTTGTTTCACGTGAAATATGTAAAACTATCTGAACCTGATTGTAGTCTTTATCCATTGCAGCTAATTTTGAAGAGGGGCGGATTACTTTTTTGCAGAATGTTAGAAAAATTAAACGGTAGAAATAGTCTTACAAAGTAAAACTGTAATAGATCAAAGTAAAAGGACGTATAGTTTGGCATGAAATAAGTATCTAAATATTTCTGTTGTTAGACTTTATACGCAGAAGCGGTACATTGTTTCAATAGTGCAACTTCATACAGCGCGTAGCTGCGAGGAAGCTGGCAAAGGAAATCATATTTTAAGGTGCTGAGGTAAGCCCGACCATGTCATATAATCAAGAAACTGAACTGTCTTATTCCGATGACTGTCAAAAATATATCAATCAGTTTATTCAGGAATTTCCTCTGCGACGGGCAGAAATTGGGCAGGGGACTGTGATTAAACGTGCCTTGCCTAGCCGGCATAAACGTATGATCGGCGCATGGTGCTTTCTGGATCATGCCGGGCCTGCCAGCTTTCCTCAGGGGAATGGTCTGGATGTGGGACCGCATCCGCATATCGGTCTGCAAACCTTTACCTGGATGATCGAAGGCACCATGATGCATAATGACAGCATCGGTAGCCAGCAGCTCATCCGGCCTAAACAGGTGAATCTGATGACTTCCGGCTATGGGATTTCTCATACCGAAGTATCTCCCGATACTGAAACCCAGATGCATGCCGCCCAGCTCTGGATTGCCTTGCCGGATGACAAGCTCAATATGGCGCCTGCGTTTGACCATTATCCGGAACTGCCTGTGGTACAAGCACAGGGGATTGAGTGTACCGTGCTGGTTGGAGAATATTTAAATACCAGATCGCCGGTTAAAGTACATAGTGAATTGCTGGGGGTAGATCTGTTTGCTCAAGAAAGTACCTCCGCCCGCCTCAGCTTAAATCCTAAATTTGAATATGGCTTTATGGCCTTAGAAGGCAGCGCCAGCATTAATGGACATGAGCTGACAGAAGACAATATGGTAATTCTGGAGCCAGGACTGGAACATGTGGATATTCAGATTCATGCAGGTGGCCGGGTTCTATTATTAGGCGGAGAACCTTTTGAAAGTCCGATTTTACTGTGGTGGAATTTTGTTGGCCGCACCACTGAAGAATTAAAAATGGCACGGGATCAGTGGAGTGAAGGGCATTCCCGTTTTGGCGCTATTCCCGATTATGACGGACCACGCCTGGAAGCGCCGGCTTTTCCAGACCGGATGCGTCCTTCCAGATAAATCAGTAAGACTGCAAGTCTACTTGGAGCATTTTTTGAATTAAACTCCAGAAATGAAGCGGAAAAATAGAAAAGCTGTCACCACAGTCATCAAAAACTGAGTGACAGGACGCTGCTTTTGCTATGCTCGAAAAGCAAGAACAATAAAATTATGAGTCTCATATGCGTGTTTTACATCATCTCGAACAATCGCGATCATTTCGTATCCTGTGGGCCATGGAAGAATTAGGGCTGGATTACGAGGTTAAATACTATAAGCGTCAGCCCAATCTTGCTGCGCCACCGGCCTTAAAACAGATCCATCCATTGGGCAAGGCGCCGATTCTGGTCGATCAGGCTCAGGTACTGGCGGAATCTGCAGCGATCCTGGAATATTTACAGGAAACTTATGACCACCAGCAGCAGTTTCGTCCAGAAGATCCTGCCGACAAGGCCCAGTACCGTTACTGGATGCATTATGCGGAAGGTTCATTAATGCCGCTGCTGGTGATGCAACTGGTGATGACCACTGTACCTAAACATACTCCTTTGCTGATTCGGCCTGTAGCTAAAAAAATCTGCGATGGAGTGAAGAAACAGTTTGTACAGAGCCGCTTAAAAGATCATATCCAGTTTCTGGAAAGTTATTTGAGCGAGCATGATTACTTTGCTGGGCACTTCAGTTTTGCCGATATTCAGATGAGTTTTCCTTTGGAGGCAATGCAGAGCCGGTCAGGCCAAAGTTATCCAGCCATTCAAGCCTATCTTAAACGGGTGGCACAACGTGCAGCCTATGCGCGTGCGCTGAGCAGAGAAAAACAGATCAGCTCTTAAATGCTTAAAAAAAGGTGCAATATGCACCTTTTTCCTTGGCTGTAAGGATTATTCTGGAAAGCTCAGACGTTCTTTAGGGAAAACCACTTTAAAGGTTGAACCTTCATTTTCTTTAGACTCCACTTCCAGATGGGCTTGATGCTGCATCAGCACATGTTTGACGATGGCCAGACCTAAACCGGTGCCACCTGTGCGCCGGCTGCGGTCTGAATCGATCCGGTAAAAACGCTCGGTCAGGCGTGGCAAATGTTTCGGATCAATCCCGATCCCATTGTCTTCTACAATAAAGTAGGCCGACTCGCCATCATCATGCCAGCCCATGGTGATGCTCCCGCCCTTAGGCGTATATTTGATGGCATTGGTAATCAGGTTGCTAAAGGCGCTGGCCAGCTCCATGTCGGAACCAATCAGGTCACAATGACTGTCAATATCCAGATTTAGGGTATGACCATAATCAACATTATAGGCCTGTGCGTCATCAAACAGCTGATTCATCAAGCTTGGCATTTCAATAATCTGGTTCTTGGCAATATTCTTGTCATTTTCCAGACGCGAGAGCAGGAGCAGATCATTAACCAGTGCATTCATGCGTCGGGTTTGGGACTGCATCTGGTCAAAGGCACGTTTCCAGCGGGGATTGATATCTTCCTGATCGGTGAAGGTTTCAATATATCCACTTAAAACCGTCAGTGGAGTGCGCAGCTCATGCGAAATATTATCGACAAAATCTTTGCGCATCTGCTCCAGATTATGCATCCGGGTGACATCATAAGCCACCAGCAGGCGGCTTTCACCACCAAAACGAGTCATTTTGACCTGTACATAATGATCTTCAAACAAGGAGGATCTCATTTTCAGCCCATCAGGGGCCTGATCAATATTGTGGTAATATTCGATAAAAATCGGTTGACGTAACAGCGTAAGAATATTACGGCGGCGATCATCCGGAGAGATGCCAAGCAGACGTTCTGCTGCCGGGTTCCACCATTCGATCTGCTGGTTGTCATCAATCAGCACCACTGCTTCCTGTAAGGCCACCAGTGAGGATTGCGCCCGGTCAATCAGCTCAACCATTTCCGCCTGAACAATACGTTCCTGACGCTGGGCCCGATATACATTGAATAGTAAAGCCCCCCAGATTCCGTGAATATTAGGGGGGACATCATAGGGGCGATTCGAAATCCACTCATTGACCAGATACAGGGAGCGCATCTGGGTGGCAAAAAAAGCCACAAATGCCAGTACCAGACAAACCCAGAAATACCCAATCCCGAAGCCGATAAAAGCGGCAATGATCAGAAAAAATGCCAGTAAGCGTAAATCCTGCTTGGCAAAATCCCATAAGCTGCTGTAACGGAATTTCTTGTGGTCACGTGCCAGCTCGGGGACAGGGTAAGGTTCATACATAAAACTAGGGTTACCTAAAAGAAATTAACCAGCGGCAACATCGGCCCGGGTTGAGAAGCGGTAGCCGGTACCACGTACTGTCTGCACAAAACGGTCTGCCCCATAAGGCTCTAGGACCTTGCGCAAGCGGCGGATATGGACATCAATGGTCCGGTCTTCAATATAGACATTACCCCCCCAAACCTGGTCCAGTAATTGGGTGCGGGTATAGGCGCGTTCCGGATGCGTCATGAAGAATGCCAGCAAACGGTACTCGGTCGGACCCATTTCCAGAATCTTGTTGCCAAAATTTACCCGTTGGCTCACCGGATCCAGCACCAGACCATTGGCATCAATGGTTTTTTCTCCACTTAGCGCATTGGCACGGCGCAGAACCGCTTTAATCCGTGAGACCAATTCGCGTGTAGAAAATGGTTTGGTCATGTAGTCATCAGCACCGGCATCGAGTCCCTGTACCTTATGATCTTCTTCACCGCGCGCGGTCAGCATGATAACTGGAATTTCAGACAGGGATTCATCACGTTTCAAGCGACGGCAGAGGTCTACACCGCTCACCCCACCTGGCATCATCCAGTCCAGTAAAATGAGAGCCGGACGCTGATCCACAATCATCTGATGCGCTTGTTTGGCATCTTCTGCCTGCAGACACTGAAATCCTGCCATATCCAAAGAGGTATGAATCATTTCCCTGATTGGGAGTTCGTCATCGACGATTAATATGTAGTCATCTTTCACAACGCAATACCCTATTTCATGCAAACGGTGGACCGTTTTATATTTATGACAGGCTTATTACAAAGACTAATTATGACAGTATCATTGCAGAAAGGGAAAATAGCCGAAGTTTCGCAAAGATTTGTGACAATTTTAATAAAAATTTAATTAGAAATCGGACATTTTTAACTCAGGTTATTTGATTAAGTTATTGTAAATAAATTAAAAATTTAAAATAAGTGGCGGCTGGTCAAGATAAAAAACCTATTTCTCTATAAAAACTAGGCTTTGACTTTTTTCTCGGCAAAATGCTCCAGCAGGGCCAGAAAAATAATACTGCAGGAGGACAGCACTTCGTCCATCGACTGTTTAAAGCCGCTCATGACCCAGCGGATTGCAATCTGGGTAACATAGCCATTCAGTCCGGTCGACACTAGAGAAAGCTCCTGTTCAGAGCGGCTCAGGTTCGGCATCATCAGCATGACAAAGGCATGAATCATGCGGTCAAAGCGCAACATGGTTTCATGAATCGTGGCCTGATTATGCAGCTCCTGTACCAGCATGGCATCAATATAAATAATCCGTGCCATACGTGGATTATCTTTTAAAGTTGTTAGCAGGGCGGTCAAGCCGGCTTTAATCATGTTTTGCGGATCGGCTGAAGCTTGCAGCATGGCCTGCATGACATTTTGCTGCAATTCATCAATCAGCTGTAAAAAAATAGTCTGAAATAGGTGCTCACTTTTTTTAAAAGACTCATAAAAATAGCGTTCGGTGAGCTTGGCTTCATTGCAGATATCTTTGACCGTCACCGAAAAAAAGCCATGGGTGCCATAAGCTTCGATACCGGCTTCGATTAGTTTTTCACGACGTAACTGCTGGCGCTCCGCCATCGACAGGCCTTTAAACTGACGCTCTTTGGCGCGGGTCGCTGGTGCTTTTGTGGTTGAAGGAGCTGAATTGGTCATAACTTTCAGTGGCAGTCTCGCTAAAGGTTGGGGCTATCTTATCAACAAATCTGCATTTGACCTATGCTGAAATTTCAGACTGAAACTTGGCCTGTAGAGACATTATAGAGTGATTGACAATACTTATTGTCAAAACTATATTGAAATGATGGGCTGCATCCTGAACAGACAAAAATACCGGCTGTCATGGACTGGCAGTATTTAATTCAAGGAATCTCAATGAAAAATTTTAACAATAAAGTTGCAGCGATTACCGGTGCCGGTTCTGGCATTGGCCAGCAGCTGGCTGTACTTCTGGCACAGCAGGGCTGTCATCTGGCACTGAGTGATGTTAATGAGCAGGGGCTGGAAAAAACACTCGAGTTGCTGAAAGGCAATGATGTCCGTATCACCACTCAAAAAGTGAATGTCGCCAATCTGGCTGAAGTTCAGGCTTGGGCCAAGCAGGTCGAGCAGGATCATGGCAGTGTGAATATGATCTTTAATAATGCAGGTGTTGCCTTGGGCAGTACGGTTGAGGGTGCAAGCTATGAAGATCTGGAATGGATTGTAGGAATCAATTTTTGGGGCGTGGTCTATGGTACCAAGGAGTTCCTGCCGTTGATCAAAAAAACCGGTGATGGACATGTGATCAATATTTCCAGCCTGTTTGGTTTGACCGCCCAGCCCACCCAGTCTGCTTATAATGCGACCAAGTTTGCGGTACGTGGTTTTACTGAATCCTTGCGTCAGGAGCTGGATATGCAAAATTGCGGCGTAAGCGCGCTGTGTGTACATCCGGGTGGAATTCGCACCAATATTGCCAATGCAGCCAAAATGAATGATAGTCTTTTGAGCTTAGGGATGCATCCGGAAAAATCGGCACGTAATTTTAATAAACTGTTGCGTTGTCCGCCTGAAGAAGCTGCTCGCCAGATTCTGGATGCGGTGCAGAAAGACAAACGCCGTCTGCTGATCGGTAATGATGCCAAGGCCCTGGATATGATCCAGCGCATCTTGCCCACCGGTTATCAGCACGTCACTGCTCTGGCTTCGCGTCTGGGTAAAAAAGGCAAAAAATCAGCTTAATCACCTTCCTCTACCTCGGCCCGCGAAAGCGGGCTTTTAATTTCATTGATGCGCTTTATTTTAATTGATTCCGAAGACAAGATAAGAAAATCAGCCAGTTCTCTATAAGCCGGAAAGTTACAGCTGGTTTAATTTATAAACCGGATGTCATCACTGTATCTGTCAGTTTTTAACATTAAAAATAAGTGAACTACGAAATAACATACTGATTTTTAAAACCCTCAGATCAAGGCCTGAATGGTTTTTTTCTTCCAGACCAACTGGTAATACAAACCCTGCAAAATACACAAGCTTACGAAGGTCAGTGCGTAGGCATACCAGATGCCCTCCAGGCCCCACCACTGGCTAAACAGATAGGCACAAGGCACTTCAATAACGAGAATGGTCAGAATATTAATCAGCATGGGCACCGTCACTGTACCGCTAGAACGCATAATCGAGGCAAAAATCGCGCTGGCGCCAAAGAACAGGATCGACCACAGTACAATAAACAGGAGTTGCTGACCCAGCACCACCACCGCTGGATCGGTAATAAACAGAGCCATCAGATATTTAGAAGACAAATAAGCAAGAATTACCAACCCACCTGTGAACAGGATATTCATACTCAAGGCGGTTCGGGTGACTTTATTGAGTAAATCCGACTTTCCTGCACCAATGGCCTGCGCCCCAAATACTGAGGCAGCGATAGCGATAGATAAAGCGGGAAACTGGATATAGTTCAGGACCTGATTGACCGCACCATAGGCCGCCGTTGCTTCAGCTCCATGACGGTTGACCAGTCCTACAATTACTAGTCCTGCTACGGAAGTCGTCACCATCTGCACTCCGGTAGGAATTCCTAACCGTAAAATGATCTTGCTCAACTGGGGTTGATGGCGGATATTTTTAATTAAGGCCCAGTCCAGTTTCAGTGGATGCTGTTTATAATTTAAATACAGCACTAAAAAAACCAGGACGGCCAGATTGCCTAAAATAGTGGCGATAGCAGGCGAGATAATTCCCATCCGAGGAAAACCAAAATAGCCGGCAATCAGGACTGGCGTGACCCCCAGACCAATCCCAATCGTTAATGCTGAAGCGAACAGTGGTGTGGTACTGTCACCGACACCACGTAAAATGGAAGTATAAATAATATAAATAAAAATCAGGGGACTGCCAGCCAGCATCCATTGTACATAGGGCAATGATAAATGCATGACCTCAGGATCTGTGCCCAGCGCAAGTAAAATCTGCTCCGCGAAAATGACCCCCAACAGGGCAATCAGACTTCCCCCAATCAGGGTCATAAATAAGGTAGAGCCCACCACACAGTGTACTTTTTCCAGGTTTTTAGCGCCCCAGGCCTGCCCAATCAGGACGGTCGACCCGGCAGAGAGCCCGATCACAAAAGCCATCAAACAAAACAGGATCGGAAAGAACACCGCAACAGCAGCAATCGCGTTGACCCCCAACATCTGCCCGACAAAGATAGTATTCACGGTACCGGACAGACTTTGCAGGATATTGGTCGCAATTAATGGCAACAGAAAGACCAGAAAGGTTTTCCACAGATTTTTTTGCTGAATTAAAGCCTGCTGCGCCATATAAGGTCCTGTTCTTGGTTTTTCAAATACTTATCTTAGCGAATTATGCTGGATCGGCAGTTAAAACGCCTTAGCTTTTCAGTAACGGCACAGCCTGTGTTTTAAAGTTTGGCAAGAATATGTGCTGCTTCAATTAAGGTTTCATTTTTTTTGGCAAAACAGAAGCGCAGCAAATGTATATCCTGTGGAGGATCTTTATAAAATACAGAAACTGGAATGGCGACCACGCCATGCTGCTGGGCCAGATAATGACACATTGACAAGCCATCCAGATCGGGGCGAATTTCAAGATAGTCCAGATTCTGGAAATACGTCCCTTGAGTAGGCGTCCATTGAAAACGTGTGCCCGCCAGTTCTGTATTAAACAAATCGCGCTTGGCCTGATAAAAACTGGAGAGCTGATGAATATGCTCGGGATGCAGTTGCATATATTCAGTCAGGGCAACCTGAATCGGGGTCACACCACAAAAGCTGACAAACTGGTAAATCTGTCTAAATAGCTGCATCAAAGACGGAGGTGCTACACAAAAACCGGTTTTCCAGCCAGTAACATGAAAGGTTTTACCAAAAGATCCCACTACAAAGCTGCGTTCACGTAACTGCGGAAAGCTGGCTGCCGAAATGTGGCGAACATTGTCAAAGACCAGATGTTCATAGACCTCATCAGACAGGATCACAATATTCCGGTCATGAACCAGTTCAATCAACTGCTGCCAATCCTGTTCTGTCCACACGGTTCCCGTAGGGTTGTGTGGGGTATTGACAATGATCATGCGGGTCTGGTCATTGATCGCGTCTTTGACCTTGTTCCAGTCCACGGAAAAGCCAGGGTATTCCAAGGCAATATGCACCGGCCAGTTGCACGCTGGGCGCGTAGCTGTCATAGCTGGGATCAAAAATAATCACTTCCTCACCGGCACGGACACTGGCCTGAATGGCGCAAAAAATTGCAAGGGTGGCCCCGGGGGTAATGGTAATTTCACTGACAGGGTCAAGGCAGAGCTGG
>NZ_SMTB01000083.1:0-12896 GCF_006864105.1 Acinetobacter sp. RF14B
TCGGCCGTCAGCCATGGGTGGTCTATGGCGTGATGCGTACCCGTGATGCGCTATCTCCGGTGTCGGCAGAACAGGTCGGTTTGACCTTGATTATCTTTGTGCTGGTGTACTGTGTAGTTTTTGGGATTGGGATTTATTACATACTCCGTCTCATGCATAAAGGCCCGGAATTTATTCATTCCGCACCGGAAGATAAAACAGATAGTGCCGTCATTCAGGCTTCCCGTCGACCTCTCAGCAGTATTCGTGAACGCATTGAAGATGTGGCTGAAGACCCAAATCAGGGGGATAAAAAATGATTGATTTATCACTAGTTTGGATTGTCATCATTGCTATTGGCGTATTTATTTATGTCATTATGGATGGCTTTGATTTGGGTATTGGTATCTTATTTCCTTTCTTTTCACATCAGGATGAGCGCGATGTGATGATGAATACCGTGGCACCTGTATGGGATGGAAATGAGACCTGGATGGTACTCGGTGGAGCAGGGCTGTTTGCAGCCTTTCCACTGGCCTATGCAACGGTATTATCTGCTTTATATATGCCGATTATTCTCATGGTTATTGCCCTGATTTTTCGTGGGGTCGCGTTTGAATTCCGCTTTAAGGCCCAACATAGCAAACACTGGTGGGATAAAGCCTTTATTTGGGGCTCTACCTTGACCAGCTTCCTGCAAGGCGTAATCCTGGGAGCCTATATTCAGGGAATAGAAACACGTAATGGCGTATATGTAGGTGGTGGATTAGATTGGTTGACGCCATTTAGTTTATTCACAGGCGTGGGTGTGGTTGTCATGTATGCTGCACTAGGGTGTGGATGGCTAATCTTTAAAACTGGTGACAGCCTGCAGGATCGTATGTACCAGCTAATGCCAAAGCTGATTATTGCCTTGCTGATCATTCTGGGCGCAGTCAGTATTTATACGCCGTTGACCCATCCGGCAATTGCCGAGCGCTGGTTCAGTCAACCGCAGTTAACCTATTTTATGCCAGTACCGGTTCTAGTCTTGCTCTTTACCTGGTTGGCTTTACGCGCCTGTAAAAAACGCAGTGAATTAGGGCCATTTTCCTATATGCTAATTCTGGTATTTCTGGCTTATAGTGGATTTTTAATCAGTTTATGGCCTTATATTATTCCGCCATCTGTGACCATCTGGCAGGCTGCAGCTCCTGAAAATAGCCAGTTATTTACTCTGATTGGTGCCTTACTGTTAATTCCAATCATTATTATTTATACCGGTATGTCGTATTGGGTGTTCCGTCACAAAGTCCGTGTGGGTGATGATGGGTATCATTGAGGAGCAATCATGAAAGGCAAACAGTTATTATGGTTTGTCGGCTTGTGGCTGGCAGGATTTCTCACTCTGGCACTAATTGCAGGCGCTTTTCGCTTTCTGGTGCATTTGGCTTATTAAATTTCACTAGCAAAGTGATCATGATGTATAGATCACTTTGCTAGGTTGAGAATAGATAAATCAGGATTTTTGCTGCTTTCGGTACACACTTGGGCGAATTGGGCGGCTACTTTTCCATAATCCTTTTTTCTGTTTTTTGGCCTTGTTTTGTAGCTGAAGCATATAAGTCAAATGATGCTTATCATGGATATATTCTTCGTAGACCCAAGCTGCACCACGTTTGATAATTTCTTCATTAATATTCTTGCGGTAACGGTAAACTATCCCAACACAGCGGCCATAGCGATCAATATCGGTAATTTTGACCCGTACGATCTTATTTTGCACCATACTTTTAACCAGACGTTGGGATTCTTTTCCATAGGCCTGCTTGGATTCGGGAGCATCAACATGGGCAAAGCGCAATTTGGTTTCAGAGCGTCTGACATTGAAGCGGTAGCAGGTTAGGGTATCGCCATCACTAACGCTTCGGACTCTGCACCAATATTTTTTATTTTTTTTAAACGGGCGAAAGAGATCCTTTAAATAAACCACAAATTTATAAAGCAGATAATAAGAAAAGCATAATAAAACCAGGCCCAGCATAATTTGCCAGGTGAGAGAAAGATGTAGCAAGAGCAAGATCCAAATCAGCAGAAATTAGTGCAAGAACAGCACTAAAAGTTTAGACATTTTAGATTAAAGCCTGCATGAGAGTAGCTTAAAAGCTAAGCAGTCAGTATTTAGATTTGTACTTAGAAATAGCCTAAGTCTAAATATAGAGCCAAAAATTGTTTTATAAATAATAAGATTTCCTAAATAGCCTAAGCATCTTAATATTTAATAAATAAAATAGCCTAAGTAAAAATTTTAGAAATTTCATTTCTCAAAAATTGATGTCTTTTATTCTCTTCCAGATCTTTATGCCAATACATCCCCATATTTATATGCGGTAGTTTAACAGGCACATTAAAAATATGGAGTGTATGTTCAATCTGTAAATGACTCACAATATTCTGTGGCAGAGTCAGCATGGCAGTAGGATACTGCTGCAAAATTTGCAGAGCAGTTGAATAATGCTGACAGCGCAGGAAAATCTGCCGCGATAGTTGCTTGCGACTTAAATATAAATCCTCAATCAACACACCAGTACGACGTGAAGAAACGCCAATATGAGGTGAGGCCAGATAAATATGTTCAGACATCTCGGTTTGCTGCGTACACACCACAAACTGGTCTTGAATCAAACGTTCAAACTTGATTTTTTCACCTAACACCTGTTCCAAGTCAATCACAAAATCAACTTGCTGGGCAGCCAGATCAGCAATGATATTTTTTCGGTCGAGCTTGATGCTACTGAACTGGATTTCTGGATTAAATTGCTGAAAATGTGCAACCAGTTTAGGAAAAACCATCGGTTCAATTTCATCATGTACCGCAATTTTTAAACTTTGCACTGCTTTAGGTTCAAACACCTGATGCGGTATTGAAATATTCTGTATCGTGATGAGTGCACGCTTAATTTCAGGATAAATCTGTTCAGACAAGGGCGTAGGTTGCATTTTGGCACCAGTACGGACAAACAGGTCATCCTGTAGTTGCCGTCTTAAACGCTGCAAGGCATGACTGGCTGCTGATTGGGTAATTGAGAGAATATGAGCTGCCTTTGAAATACTCTTTTGCTCAAATACCGCAATAAAAAGCGGATATAAATTAATGTCTATACCATGAAAAGCACGTAAATCCATGGTGGCTTTGTGATGAATATAATTCATAATGTTGTATTGAATAAAATCATTTTATTCATAATAGTTTTTGGGTTAAGGTCTTGTAAAGCAAAATAATCATATTCAGAGGAAGCAGCATGTTTGAATTATCAGCACGTGCACAAGACTATATTGAGCGTACCAAACAATTTATTAAAAATGAAATCGAGCCGATTGAAACTGATTTCTGGCAAAAGCTGCATGAACTCAATCAGGGCGGTGACTGGACCACCTGGCAATGGCCTGCTGAACTAGAAACCTTAAAAACCAAAGCCAAAACTGCCGGCCTATGGAATATGTTTTTGCCTTGCCCGGAGCTGGGCCAGGGTCTATCCGTTCAAGAATATGCGCATATTGCTGAGCTTTCCGGACGTAGTCTGATTGCGCCAACGGTATTTAACTGTAATGCACCAGATAGCGGCAATATGGAAGTCTTATGGCGTTATGGTTCAGAAGCCCAAAAACAGCAATGGCTAATGCCTTTGTTAGACGGAAAAATCCGTTCCGTATTCTGTATGACTGAACCTGCAGTAGCTTCGAGTGATGCGACCAATATGCAGGCTACAGCGGTGGTGGAGGGTGAGGAAATTGTATTGAATGGCCGCAAATGGTGGTCTTCAGGGCTGGGCGATCCTAATGCTAAAGTTATTATCTTTATGGCGCATACCCCAGATGCAAGCAAAGACCGTCATCATCAGCATTCAATGGTCTTGGTTCCGATAAATACGGCGGGTGTTAAAATTGAACGAATGCTGCCAGTATTCGGTGATTATGATGCACCGCATGGTCATGGCGAAATCAGTTTTGACAATGTACGTGTCCCGGTTTCAAACTTTATTGGCGGTGCAGGTCAAGGCTTTGAAATTGCACAAGGTCGCTTGGGCCCGGGACGTATTCATCATTGCATGCGTTGTATTGGAGCCGCAGAAAAATCTCTGGAGCTGATGATTGATCGTGGTATGACGCGTACTGCGTTTGGCAAGGAAATCTTAAAACTGGGCGGTAATCTGGAGCGCGTTGCAGAAGCACGTGTGGCCATAGATCAGGCACGACTTTTGACCTTGTATGCTGCCTATAAAATGGATACTTTAGGAAACATGGCGGCACTGACTGAAATCTCGGCAATTAAAGTGGTTGCACCAAGTGTGCTGGAAAAAGTGGTGGATATGGCAATCCAGATCCACGGCGGTGCCGGAGTGTCTCGTGATACGTCATTGACAGGATTTTTTGCCCAGGCACGTTCTTTACGTTTGGCCGATGGCCCAGATGAGGTGCATAAAGGCATGATTGCCAAACTGGAACTGGCAAAACGTGGATATAGTACGCGTCGTCAAAAAGATTAAATTAGAGAAATAGTTGTTGAGACTTCTTACAATTTGCCTAAAAAAGTTGCTAGGAATAGAAAATCAATTAGGTATAAATAAGTAAGTTAAGAAGTCTTTTAAAATTGAAGATTTAGGGAAATAAAAATGTCAGTTATTGATGTGGCTGGAAATGTCCGTACAGGTGAAGAGCTAGACGTAATTGCGGTAGAGCATTGGCTAAAAGCACAAGGTGTCGATTTACAAGGCCAGGTGGAAGTCACTCAATATTCTGGTGGCGCTTCAAACTGGACATATCGTCTGAAATATAGCAATGCCGATTTAATTCTGCGCCGTCCGCCTAAAGGCACCAAAGCCAAGTCTGCACATGATATGGCACGTGAATATCATGTACAAAAAGCATTGGCCGAGTATTATCCGGTTGTACCTGAAATGCTGGCACTTTGTCAGGATGAATCCATCATTGGTTGTGATTTCTATGTTATGAATCGCATTGAAGGGATTATTCCACGTGCCAATTTACCCAAAGAGCTGGACTTTAATGAATTTCAGGTTCGGGAATTATGTATCAATGTAATCGACAAATTGATCGAGTTACATCAAGTGCCTTATGAAGGTACGGAACTGGAAAAATTAGGTAAGGGGGCAGGCTATTGCCGTCGTCAGGTCGAAGGTTGGGATGGTCGCTATGAAAAGGCCAAAACCATCAATGTGCCTTCGTTTAAATATGTACGAAACTGGCTTAAAGACAATATTCCAGCGGATTCAAAAACCTGTGTGATTCATAATGACTGGCGTTTTGATAATGTCATTTTAGATCCGAACAATCCGACTCAGGTAATTGGCGTACTGGATTGGGAAATGGCAACGCTAGGTGATCCGTTAATGGATTTAGGTTCAGCTTTGGCTTATTGGGTAGAAGATACAGACAACAGACTTTTTAAGGCGACCCGCCGTCAGCCGACTAATCTAAAAGGCATGCTGAGCCGTAAAGAAGTCGTGGAATATTATCTGGAAAAAACAGGTTTACAGGCCGATAACTGGACATTTTATGAAGTGTTTGGCATTTTCCGTCTAGCTGTCATCGCCCAGCAGATTTATTACCGTTATTACCATAAACAAACCACTAATCCTGTATTCAAGGACTTCTGGGTAATCATTCATGCGTTGCATATTCGTGCTTTAAAACTGATTGGTTTACAGAAAATTGAAGCCAATGAATTGGCGCAAAAATATATCGCCAAATTTAAGGATTTAATGCCGTCATGACCACCATTTATCTGATTCGCCACGGTCAAGCCTCTTTTGGAGCAAAAAGTTATGATCAGCTTTCCCCAAATGGTGAATTACAAGCGAAATTATTGGGACAATATTTTGACCAGATTTTAAAAGAAGCGCCTTATGTAATAGCTGGCTCCATGCAACGCCATCAGCAAACGGCGCAGCTATGTCTGGATCAGTGCTTTCCGGAAAGTAAAATCATAACGGATTCTGTCTGGAACGAGTTTAACCATCAGCAGGTTTTTGCCCAATACGAACCGCGTTTCAATGAACCAGAACTACTTAAAGAGGATGTCGAAAAACATGCCAATCCGCGAGCGTATTTGAGTAAAATCTTTGAAGGTGCGATTGAACGCTGGACCGGTGGTGACTATCACCATGAATATGAAGAAGCATGGCCGGATTTTAAGCAGCGAGTGGAAGGCGGATTACAGAATTTATGTGATCAACTGGCTGCCTCTCAACCGCGTTATGCAGTGGTGTTTACGTCAGGTGGGGTCATTTCTGTTGCAGCAGGGAAAATTCTCGGTCTGAGTCCCACTAAAACCTTTGCCCTGAATTGGGCGATTGCCAATACCAGCATGACCACGCTGCGTTTGGTGGGCAATGAACCTCAGCTTTTAAGCTTAAATGAGCATCACTATATCAAGGCAAAGCGTCCAGATTTGCTGACTTGGATTTAATCCATTAAAAATAAGGTAAAAGGTATACACATGACAAAAACAATTTTAATTACGGGTGCAAGTTCAGGGATTGGTGCCGGGATGGCACGTGAATTCGCACAAAAAGGCTATAATCTGGCAATCTGTGCGCGCCGTTTGGAGCGTCTGGAGGCATTAAAGCAGGAGCTTGAAAGCCAGTATGGCATCAAAGTGATTGCAAAAACTCTGGATGTCACCAATTACGATCAGGTTTTTGAAGTTTTCCGTGCTTTTAAAGAAGAATTTGGCACCCTTGACCGGATTATTGTCAATGCTGGGGTTGGTGAAGGCCGCCGGATTGGTAAAGGTAATTTTGCAATCAACAGGGCCACTGTTGAAACCAACTTCATATCCGCTTTGGCACAATGTGAAGCGGCGGTGGAGATTTTTCGTGCCCAAAATTCAGGTCATCTGGTGATGATCTCTTCCATGAGTGCAATGCGCGGTATGCCAAAACATTTGACGGCGTATGGAGCAAGCAAGGCTGGTGTTGCTCATCTGGCAGAAGGCATCCGTGCAGAGTTGATCGATACACCGATTAAAGTGACCACCATTTTCCCGGGTTATATTCGCACCGAGCTGAATGAAAGTGCAAAAAAATTGCCTTTTGAAGTCGATGAAAAAACCGGTTCACATTTACTGGTCAAAGCTATTGAAAAAGCACCAGTTAAGGCTTATGTACCTCAATGGCCTTGGTTGCCATTAGGTTTGGCGATGAAACTATTACCATTAAAACTGGTCAATAAACTGGGTTGATTGCAAAGCAATATTTAAAAAGAGGCGAGAAGAGCCTCTTTTTTATTTGAGATGTTTTTGAGTTCTGGCCAAGCGTTCGACAGGATAAAAGCAGCATTGATTCCACAATCATATTTTTTATGAGTAGATGATTCAGTCCACCAGAAGCGATAAAATATATTAATATTTCAATAAAATCTGTGCCAAGAAAATAAATCATATGCTATTAAAAACCATTACTGTTGTGTTAATTCCGGCACTGGTGCTTCAGGGCTGGCGTGTCAAAAAAAATACGCTCAAACTTTCCGAACCTTTAGGAGAACGTGAAGGAATTACCGGAAAAGGAAAAAAGCTGTCCTTATTAATTCTGGGTGATTCTGCGGCAGCAGGTGTGGGGGTGGAGCATCAGGACGATGCCTTATTGGGGGCGATTTTAAAGCAATTAAAAAATGATTTTGAAATTGAATGGAAACTCCAGGCCAAAATTGGTGATACGACTTCTAAAGTCCTGCATGCCTTAGATCAGCTTGAAAAGCGTCATTATGATGTTGTTGTGACCTCAGTGGGAGTAAATGACGTCACTCAATTGATGTCGGCAAAAACCTGGATTGAAAAACAACACCAACTCTATGGAAAAATTCAGCAAAACTTTAGCCCCAAGCTGGTGATTGCAGCAGGTGTACCACCGATGCACTTATTTCCAGCCTTGCCTCATCCTTTGGCCTGGTTATTTGGACAATATGCTCAAAAGATGAATCAGCAACTGGCCAGGTTTGTAGGGGAGCAAAATAATATGCAATGGATTGAATATGATCTTAAAAAATATCAGCAATTAAATTTACAGATGGCGCAGGATGGCTTTCATCCGAGCAAGGAAGTTTATACACTTTGGGGACAAGAAGTAACTCACAGGATTCGCCAGGCATTTTAAACTAACCGAAATGCCTGAATTTGGAATAGTTTATGTCGGATATTGAAACCCATCCATTCCTACCATTTTTACCACCGAATGCCGAATTATTGATGTTAGGCAGTTTTCCACCACCTCCTACACGCTGGAAAATGGACTTTTATTATCCAAATTTTAATAATGATATGTGGCGAATTTTCGGATTAATCTTTTTTGACAATAAAGACTATTTTCTGGATTTACCGAATAAAAAATTTCAGGAGGCTTTAATCCGGGAGTTTTTAATCGAAACAGGAATTGCGATTTTTGACAGTGGCTATCAGATTAGACGTCTAAAAGGCAATGCTTCAGATAAGTTTCTGGAAATTATCGTACCGGCTAATTTACAGGAATTGTTGAAGAAAATACCTAAATGTAATCATATTATGACCACTGGTGACAAAGCGACTGACACCTTGATGCTCTCCATGCCGGAAGGAACCTTGAAACCCAGTATTGGTCAACCCACCCAGGCTCACTTTTTAGGTCGTAATTTTTATTTATACCGAATGCCATCTTCGTCCCGTGCTTATCCTTTGTCTGTAGAGAAAAAAGCTGAAAGCTACCGGATGATGTTTGAACATGTTGGCTTAATTTAAATTTACGATTTTAAAATAATTGGTCATTCGTGTTCTTTCATGGTCGCAGAAGCTTAGGGAGAAGCTCTTATCACAAGCTCCTCATCCTCTCTTTTGGAGCATGTTCCTCCTACCACCACCGGAAGAAAAACTTTAAATACTCATGAACAACACACTAAGCATCATATTCCACATAATCCCACAAATTAAGTCGTGCTTTTATTTCCTTGCGTATATGCGGCAGCATCGGTAACAGGCTGCCATCAATCCATAGGCTTAAGGCTTGTGCAGAAAGTAATTGCTGCTGTTCATCAATTAACTGGGCGCCTTTTACCACGACTAGAGTTTCTTCTGAAGCTTCGGTTTCTATCCCCTTAAAGAGTACCTGCAACTCATAACCGGTATCCTGAATCAGCCATTCCAGCTCTATCTGGATATTTTCACTAGATTTTAGGACGACTTGACCTTCTATTAGGTCCGAATTAGATAAACAGTCATGTTCGACTCGAATTTTGCTCAGGAACCATTCCTGTTGCGATAGATCCTGAAGAGTTTTTACGGGTATAAGAATATCACTGAGCTTAAACTGACGGCTTAAATCAAAAAATTGCATGGGAGAAAATGGCAAAAATTCGCAAAATACTAAAAACCAAGATTTTAAAGCACCGCCTCGCTACTGTACAATATTTTGGTGCAGTTTCTTTCTTTTGGTCGATTTATATTCAGCTGTTTAAAGTCAGTTTTATTTTTCAATGCCTCTTTTCGTTAATTGTGCTGATAATGTCATTACATCATCCATTCAATAGGAAGATAAGACACTGCTTTCATCGCAAAACGCTGGAATTTAGTAGATTCCGGATCGTATGAATATTCTGTACTTGAACCATCTTTATGGTGATCGAGCCAAATGACTTCACCTTGTGAATCGAGTTTGAGCTCATAGGCGATTTGCGGTAAATATGTATTTAAAGCCGTAGAAATCTGATTTTGTAAAAGATCAGATTCGACCACCAATCCCACTTCGGTGTTTAAATTGGCTGAGCGTGGATCAAAATTAAAAGAACCAATAAATACCATGCCGTCAATATCAAAAAATTTGGCATGCAAACTGGATGCATTTTTACCCTTAGCGGGAATTACATTACCGGTCACTATCTCGTACCAGGTTCTTTTGGTGCGTTCTATATAGGGTTTAAACTCATACAGTTTTACGCCATTTTTCAGTAAATCTTGGCGATATTGCTGATAGAAAGCATGAACCAAAGGCACATCATTGGCTAAAAATGAATTGGTCAATACCCGAACATTGACACCATTTTGAACTAAAGTCGCCAAATAGTCTGCGCCTTTACGGGTAGGCACAAAATAAGCCGAAACCAGTTCCAGGTGCTGTTTGGGTTCTCCCATAATATTGATCATCTGCCTGTAAATCAGTTGATCTGGGGAAGCTTGACCACGAATTTTATCGGGGGCATCGGCCACAAAATATGCTTTTGCCCAGTTCATTTTACGGGCTTTTAAATGCTCATTGATCTGTTGTGCGGCAAGTTCAATGCGGCTCTTTAACTGGTCTTTTTGTAAGGCCGTCAATTCATAATACTTGCGTAATCTAGCCAGTTGTTCAGGGTGGCCTTCACCTAATAGTTGCGGAACCGGATAACTTAAATCGTCATGCCAAAACTGGTGGAAAACTGTATTGGCATGCTTGACCGCAGTACCATAAAACAAAATATCCATATCGGTAAATTGGAAGTTGTCACTGGCTTCGAAATACTCACGGCTGATGTTGCGACCACCAGTAACGGCAATAGCGCCATCTGCAATGATCAGTTTATTGTGCATACGATGATTGATATTTTTGAATCGAAATGCGTAGTCAATCACCCGTAGTTTTCTAAATTTATAGGGATTAAAAATTTTAATTTCAAAGTTGGGATGCTGGGCTAATTGTTTGAGGCTGGAGTCCAGCTGAGTTCCATTTTGGTCATCAATCAATAAACGGACCTTGACACCACGATCTGCTGCCTTGAGCAGTTCAGCCAGCATGAGCTGTCCAATCGAATCATCTTCCCAAATATAATATTGTAAATCGAGATTGTACTGTGCTTTGTTAATCAGATGCAGTCGCGATGCGATGCTAATAAAGGCATCATCCAAAGCCAAATAGGCACTTAAACCCTGGGCTAGTTGTTCATCCACCTTTGCACCATTTAACCAATGCTCAGCATGCGCCTGAATAGGCAATTGCTTTTGTGATTCATTCATAGGCAAACTGCATCCTGTCAAAGTAATGACTACAGATGAAAGTAAAGCAGCTTGAGTGCGTGGTTTAATCTGCATATTTATTATGAAGTCATTAAGTTATCAATATATTAACATCATGTTAATGGTTGAATCCGATAATAAAAAGAGGTTACTGTAGCTCAACTGTTAAAGAACTAAATGAAGGATGAGTTATCTATGAAATCACGTGCAGCGGTTGCATTTGGTCCAGGTCAACCTTTGGAAATTGTTGAAATTGATGTTGCTCCACCGCAAAAAGGTGAAGTATTGGTTAAAATCACGCATACGGGAGTATGCCATACTGATGCATTTACTTTGTCCGGTGATGATCCTGAAGGGGTTTTTCCTGCTGTTTTAGGTCATGAAGGTGCAGGGGTGGTGGTAGAAGTCGGTGAAGGCGTAACCAGTGTGAAACCGGGGGATCATGTTATTCCGCTTTATACCGCAGAATGTGGTGAATGTTTATTCTGTCAGTCAGGGAAAACTAATTTGTGTGTGGCTGTCCGTGCAACTCAGGGCAAAGGCCTGATGCCAGATGGTACAACCCGTTTTTCTTATCAGGGCCAGCCGATTTATCACTATATGGGCTGCTCGACTTTTAGTGAATATACCGTCGTTGCTGAAGTCTCTTTAGCAAAAATCAACCCTGAAGCCAATCATGAACAGGTTTGTTTGCTGGGCTGTGGTGTAACGACAGGCTTGGGAGCAGTAAAAAATACCGCCAAAGTTCAAGAGGGAGATACCGTTGCGGTATTTGGTTTAGGCGGAATTGGTTTGGCCGTAGTTCAAGGTGCCAAGAAAGCCAAAGCCAGCCGTATTATTGCCATTGATACCAATCCTGAAAAATTCAAATTGGCTGAACAATTTGGTGCGACAGAATTCTTAAATCCAAAAGATTATGATCGTCCAATTCAAGAGGTGATTGTTGAAAAAACTGGCTGGGGAGTCGACCATTCTTTTGAATGTATTGGCAATACCAATGTGATGCGTTCGGCATTAGAGTGTGCGCATCGCGGCTGGGGACAATCGATTATTATTGGTGTGGCTGGGGCAGGTCAGGAAATTTCGACCCGTCCATTCCAGCTAGTTACAGGTCGTAGCTGGAAAGGAACAGCTTTTGGTGGGGTGAAAGGCCGTTCACAATTACCAGACATGGTGGAAGAAGCCATGCAGGGGGATATTCAGCTTGAGCCTTTTGTAACTCATACCATGCCACTTGAGCAGATCAATGAAGCATTTGACTTGATGCATGAAGGCAAGTCAATTCGCAGTGTCATTCATTTTGACTAAGTCATTTGACTCAAAAAAGACCGGCTTTGACCGGTCTTTTTTTATATTTTTGCTTCCGGATACATTTGCCTATTAAAGCCGCACATAGATTAACTGAAAAAACACAAGCCTTCTAAGGTGATTACATGACATATGTTTATATTAGGAACTGTTGACACTTCTTCTATGCTTGCGACAACGCATGTTTTTTTAGCTGGTATAAGACATGAGACAGTAAATTTAGCCCTTTTAAATGAATGACTCATCACGAGATAGCAGCAACAAATATGCTGGTTCTAAAAGGCTGCAGCTAAAACTCTTTCAGTTTGCGCTGCACCACAATCCATTTATGAAATGTCAATAGTTTCTGATAAGAACGTATTTATACGTGATTAAAACCATTTTAAAAAATAAGGATAAGCACTATGTCGAATGATAATTTTGATCGTGATGAAATAAAGAACTCTCCAAAGGAAGTCCGGGATGATATTACAGGTGCTGGTCGAGAAGATTTAGCTAGTAAGGAACAAGCCGAAGTTGAGGTTCTCTCTCAATTTCTACCAGAAGCTATGACTGAGGAAGAACTTGATTCCGTGATTGCGCAAACGATTGCAGC
>NZ_SMTB01000084.1:0-12857 GCF_006864105.1 Acinetobacter sp. RF14B
CCGCCTTGGCCGGTGCCGAATAGCCATGAATCTCGTCAAAACGGCCATGTAGCTGTGCCAGCTCCGTATCAGAAAGCTGTTCAGGCTGTGCCAGCTGCTGCTGGATATGCCAGTATTCTTCATCTCCTGACAGCACAAAATCAATGGCTGGCATGTCCAGCGCTTTAATTTCTTGTGCCATATGCGCTACGGTCCATATTGATGGACGGCTCAGTGAACCTTCATCAGCCCCCAGCTCTCCGAGTAGCGCGGCAAATAGGGTGGACTTGCCTGCGCCATTGACTCCGGTTAAACCAATTTTCCAGCTAGGATGCAGCTGCATGGACGCTTTTTGAAATAATACTCGCCCACCACGGCGTAAGGAAACTTGGTCAAACTGAATCATTGAACTTACTAACACGGGCAAAAAATAATAGCGCTATTCTAATAGAAAGCTCGCTGAAAACAAAAAAGACTTCCATCGCAATTTGCAGATGACCTGTCTTTTAAAAACTTTAAATTTGGTTATGATAGAAGTAATTAGAGTAATTACTCTAATTTTTTAAAAATAATAGATTGCTGCTTATTTTAATGAACGGATTACAGCGAGTTCAATAAAAATGAAAAAACAATTTTTGATTTTATCGCTCATGACAATACTGGCCTCAACTGCTTCTGCCACGCCGCAGCAAGTTTGCGTATTTGATCTGCTTGGAAAGTCGGGCGAATCTTACAAGCTGATCGAAGAATGGGCGCTGGCCAGTAAACAGTGGGGGGCGGGCGTTCAGCTACGTGGCTATCAGGATGAAGCCAAAGTGGATCAGGACGTTAAATCTGGAAAATGCGATGCGTTTTACATGACCTCCATGCGCGCCCGAACCTATAACAAGTTTGCCGGTTCGATTGATGCGCTAGGTGGTGTACCGAGCAATGATATTGCAATGAAGGCCATCAGTTATGTACTGGACAAGCGTAATAGCAAACGGCTTGTCAGCCAAAATGGCAAGGAGAAATTTGAAGTCGCAGGCATTGGCCAGATTGGACCGGCCTATATTTTTGTCCGTGACCGCAGCATGAATCAGCTGGAACATATCAAAGATAAAAAGTTTGCGGTGCTGCACTATGATCATGCCCAAACCAGCATGGTCAAACGTATTGAAGCCATTCCGGTGAAATCGGATATTTCTAATTTTATCCGTAAATTTAATCAGGGGGAAGTCGATATCGTGGCTGCGCCGGCTTATGCCTTTAAACCCTTGGAAATGTCCAAAGGTTTGGGCAGCAAAGGAGCGATGATTAACTTTCCCGTGGTTAATGTCACAGCAGACCTGATTATCCGTCCGGAAAAATTTCCGCCTCAATTTGCGGCTCAATCTCGGGAATGGTTTATCAAGCAGCTGCCGCGCAGTTTTGCTATGGTAAAACGTATGGAAGCGGAGATTCCGAGCAAATATATTCTGAACCTGAGCCGGGAGGAGCAGCTGAATTATCAAAAGATTCTTCGTGACGGCCGTATGGATCTGACCAGGCAGGGGATTTATGACCCGATGATGATGACCGTGCTCAAGCGGGCGCGCTGTACGGTGGAAAGAACCAATTTTGAGTGTTCAATTGGTGGTGAATAAAAACAGTATGTTTTATTTTGTAATTGTCTTGTCGGGGATATAAAAATATAGATGAATTTATATAATATAAGTATTTGAAATTAAATAACTTAAATGGGTAATAAAAAAATATATGCATGAAAAGATATATAAATTTCCTGAAATGATATGCCATATTTGAGTAATTGCTCTATTTTTTTAATAAACTTGCTAAGATTTATGATGTGTATGGACACTCAGTTAACAACAAGATTTCAAAAGGATGAATAGAATGAAAAAAGCAGTTTTATCGTTGGTTGCACTTTCTGCATTTGGTTTTGCGGGTACGGCTGCTGCGGAAAAAGTGGATGTGTGTATCTTTGACTTACTGGGTAAGTCTGGAGAGTCTTATCAGATGGCACAGGAATGGGCACTGGCTGCAAAAGGCTGGGGTGCTGAGGTGAATCTGATTGCACGTCAGGACGAGGCCGTTGCGGATAATGACTTTAAGGCAGGAAAATGTGATGCTGTATTTATGACTGCGATGCGTGCCCGTCAATATAATAAATTTGCTGGCTCCATTGATGCCTTGGGCGGTGCTCCAAGCAATACCATTGCCCAGCGTGCCATTACTTTTGCGCTCGACAAACGTAATGCAGCTAAAATGGTCAGTAATCTGGGGGGCAAAAAATATGAAATAGCCGGTATCGCCCCACTCGGTTCAGCGTTTATTTTCGTGCGTGATAAAAATATTAATTCGATTGAAAAAGCGGCCGGTAAAAAATTCGCCGTCTTGGGCTATGACGATGCCCAGAAAATCATGGTTCAGCGTGTTGGGGCTCAAGCTGTTATTTCAGATGTGTCCAACTTTGTGGCGAAATTCAACAATGGCCAGGTCGACATGGTCGGTGCGCCGGCTTATGCCTATAAGCCGCTGGAGATTTATAAGGGCCTGGGCAGTAATGGTGCTATGTTTAACTTCCCGGTCTTGCAGGTAAGTGCAGATTTAGTGATTCGTCCAGAGAAATTCCCGGCCGGCTTTGGCCAGAAATCCCGTGACTGGTTTGTGAAAAATCTGCCAAAAAGTATCGCAATGATTAACCGTCTGGAAGCCGGTATTCCGGCAAAATACAAAATGAACCTCAGCGCAGAAGACAAAACCAAGTATCAAAGACTGTTACGCGATGGACGTATGGATATGACCAAGCGGGGTATTTATGATGCTGGCATGATGTCTGTTCTGAAACGTGCACGCTGCTCTATAGATAAGGCCAACTTTGAATGTTCATTATCGGGTGAATAATCTGCTTCTGGAAGAAAAAAAGCTTAGATTCGTCTAGGCTTTTTTTGTAGCATCGCCGTCAGTTATACGATTGCAGATTATTAAAAAATCGTTAGACTGAAGAGGAGACACCCCACATGTTCCTCTAAAAACAAGAACATGCAATATGAAAAAATAAAAACAATCTGATAAGGAAAATAGCAGAATGAAAAAAGGATGGAAGGCGCTCATGCTGGGTACGGCCCTGCTCGGGATTTCGGGACTGACGCAGGCCAAACAGGTAGTATGTGTATTTGACCTGGTCGGTAAAAATGGCGATGTATATAGCCTGATGAAAGACTATCAGCTGGCTGCTAAAAACTGGGGAGGCGATATTGAGCTGCGCGTGAATACCAATGAGGCCGTGGTGGCCGAAGACTTTAAAGCGGGTAAATGTGATGCAATCAGTGTTACCGGAATGCGTGGCCGCCAGTTTAATAATTTCACTGGTTCTCTGGATGCAATTGGTGCCATCACTGACCTGAAGCTGGCCGTTAAAGTCATGCAGGGGCTGGCCAGCCCGACCTTTGCCAAGCATATGCTACAGGGGAAACATGAAATTGCCGGCGTGATTCCGGTCGGGGACGCTTATCTGCTGGTCAATGATCGCAGTATCAATACCGTGGCCAAAGCAGCAGGTAAAAAAATTGCGGTACTGAGCTATGATGAAGCACAGAAAATTATGGTACAGCAGGTCGGTGCACAAGCCGTAAGTGCTGAAATCAGCAACTTTGCCAGCATGTTTAATAATGGTCAAGTCGATATTATTGGAGCACCAGCTGCTGCTTTTAAGCCACTTGAGCTGCATAAAGGCCTAGGAAATAAAGGTGCAATCGTCAATTACCCAATTTTGCAGGTGACTGGCAATATTATTATTCGCCCGGACAAATTTCCGGCAGGGTATGGACAAAAATCACGTGAATGGGTCAAGGGCCAGTTGCCGCGTGCTTTTGGTATTTTAGGTAAAATGAAGGCGGATATTCCGCAAAAATACTGGATGGATATTCCTGCTGCTGACAAGCCGGGCTATCAGAAAATGATGCGTGATGCCCGAATTGACCTGACCAAGCGCGGGATTTATGACAAACGCATGATGAAATTGCTCTGGCAGTTCCGCTGTAAGCAGAACCCAAAAAATTTCGAATGTGCCTTACAGGATGAGAACTATAAATAATCCTGATAAAATAAGTCAGATTTGACTTTTAATCTCAAGAGACTGACCATATATTGAGTGTTATACTTGAAATATGGTCTTTTCTTTTTAAAGACATACTATTCAATAGAGGATCTGCCATGAATGCTCAAGCGCTTGTGCTCACCGACAATGCCGCAAATAAAGTACGCCAGTTGCGTGACAGTGAAGGTAACCAAGACTTAATGCTCCGTGTTTATGTCACTGGTGGCGGCTGTTCAGGCTTTTCTTATGGCTTTAACTTTGCAGATAGCCAGAATGAAGATGATGCAGAATTTGTAAATGGCGACGTAAAAGTTCTGGTGGATGCGCTCAGCTATCAGTATCTGGTAGGTTCGGTCGTGGATTATATCGAAGGTCTGGAAGGATCACGCTTTGTGGTACAAAACCCGAATGCAACCACAACCTGTGGCTGTGGTTCTTCATTCTCGATCTAAGTTTCGTAATGACAAAAAAAGTCCTCATCAAGAGGACTTTTTTAAACCCGCTTAAACCTAGTTTTCTAGCTTGACCGCTTCCAGCAGATCGAAAATAACTGAAGTGACATCCTGGCTGAGGTCACGGTTATTAAAAATCTCATAAGCACTGATGGTAATATCAGTATCGCTAGGTAATAGTCGCTGTTCTTCTTCAATGAGATCATTGATCGGTAAAATGGTCTGTTTGATTTCCAGATGTAGAATATCTTTGTATTCCAGATTCTCATCATCCAGTTCAATTAACTGTTCATTAAAATAAGGTAATAAGATCGAATGGAGATAAGGTTGAAGTTCCTTGATATCGAAAATTTCAATATCACGGGTTTCATCAATTGTACTAATGTGATCCTTTACTTCAATTAAAATATGGTAGTAACTCACACGAATCTCCAGAGATGGCTTAAAACACTATACTAGCCTTCACCATAGCATGAAATGCCTTTATCTGCTGCTTAATTGTCCATCTGCCGATAAATATATCCACTGGCTCAGCCAGATTAACGGCGATAGAGCAGGGTTTTATCGCTAGGTCGCAGTCGAAAATCCTACCGTGTTTGCTAACCCAAAACCGGATACTTCCGGGCTTTCGAACCATGAGGAGGCAGAAGTCCCAAAGCATGGCCCAGTCCATGTCCCAGGGTCAGCCGTCCAACATCTTGTGCTTCCAACTGATAAATTTGCATCTGGTTGGCCGTAAATACGCCTTTATGAAATTCGCGTGGAGGAGAATGCTGCTGGGCGTGCAGAATATTTTGCTGCTGTAAGCCGTTTTGATGGGCAGGCAGTTGCAGGTTAAAGTCAGTCTGCTGTTGCTGCTGCAAAGACGGGTATTCTTACTGAAAACGGGCTGTCTGTGCTTCTAGATCTTGAAACTCTGTCGCAATTTTTTCACGTTCATGTTCAGATGAATCAGGCTGATTTTTGCGTTATGACAATACCTGAAACTCCGTTTCAATCTGGCTTTTCTGACTGATCAGATGGTATTGCTGAGCGTCAAAATAGCTTTGTGAGGCGGTTAAACTGTTCTATTGATGCAGATAGCTGACTTCACCTGCCAGAACCTGCTGTTCTGCTTGCTTGAAAGCATCCTGCTCTGGCGAGCAATGATAGGGATTAGCTGGATTCAATGCAAACGGGTATCGAGGGAGTGAGTTAGCCGCTCACTAAGCGAGTTATAGGGTAATGGTGGATGGGATTGGCGCGGTGTACATAGCCTGCAATACTGAGTCTCCTGCCTAAAATACTTAGAAAATCAGAATAGGTCTTTGATTTTAAAACTATTTTTTGTACATAATCTAGCTGACTATTTTAATTTTTCCAAAAGAACTGCAATTTGAAAGGAATAGCAGCCACAAATCTGGTTTTACCTATCTGCCTTTAAGTCTTCGCAGACACTCAACGGACGAGCTAAAAAATATGATCAATAAGGACATTTTCTTTTTATAAAATGCAGGGAATAAAAAAACCGCGCTTGCGCGCGGTTTTTTTAGGTATCAGCTGACAAATTATTTTTTGTCGTCTTTTACTTCAGTGAACTCAGCATCTACAACGCCATCGTCCGCTTTTTGTGATTGACCAGCCTCACCACCCTGGAATGCATTCGGGTCGAAACCTTGTGCACCACCTTGGCCTTGAGCTGCTTCATAAGCACGTTGCGTGATCGGCATGATGATGTTTTGCAGCGCTTCAGTTTTCGCCTTGATCTCTTCTACATCATTTTCACGCGTAGCCGTTTCAAGCTCTGAAACCGCTGTTTCTACCGCAGTTTTCTCATCGGCAGTCACTTGTTCGCCCAGATCTTTCACTGCTTTTTGAGCAGAAGAAACCAGTGCATCTGCTTCGTTACGTGCTTTGGCAAGCTCTTCAAACTTACGGTCTTCTTCTGCATTCGCTTCCGCATCCTTGATCATCGCTTCAATTTCAGCATCGCTCAAACCTGAGTTTGCTTTAATTTGAATTGATTGCTCTTTACCTGTGCTCTTGTCTTTTGCAGATACTTTCAAGATACCGTCAGCGTTAATGTCAAACGATACTTCAATTTGCGGCACACCACGTGGCGCTGGTGGAATGTCGCCTAACTGGAAGTTACCCAACAATTTGTTTTGTTGAGCCATTTTACGTTCACCTTGGTAAACCGAAATGTCCACAGCAGGCTGGTTATCCGCAGCAGTAGAGAATACTTGAGATTTTTTCGCCGGAATGGTGGTGTTTTTCTCGATGATTGGAGTTAACACACCGCCCATGGTCTCAATACCCAGTGTCAACGGAGTGACGTCAAGCAGCAGAACGTCAGTCTTGTCACCTGAAAGCACGGCACCTTGAATCGCTGCACCCATTGCAACTGCTTCATCCGGGTTCACGTCTTTACGTGGTTCACGGCCAAAGAATTCCTGTACTTTTTGTTGTACAAGTGGCATACGCGACTGACCACCTACCAAAATCACATCAGAAATATCAGAAGCTGACAGACCGGCATCTTTCAGTGCGATACGGCAAGGCTCAATCGTACGATCAACCAGATCAGCTACCAGACCTTCTAGTTTTGCACGGGTAATATTGATGACCAAGTGCTTAGGACCAGTCGCATCAGCCGTGATATATGGCAGGTTGATCTCAGTTGCGTTAGAAGAAGAAAGCTCGATTTTGGCTTTTTCTGCTGCTTCTTTCAGACGTTGTAATGCCAGTGGATCATTTTTCAGATTCACGTTTTGTTCTTTCTTGAACTCTTCAACCAGATAGTCGATCAGGGTATTGTCGAAGTCTTCACCACCCAGGAATGTATCACCATTGGTCGACAATACTTCGATTTGCTGGTCACCATCCAGGTCGGCAATTTCAATAATTGAAACGTCGAAAGTACCGCCACCCAAGTCATAGACAGCCACTTTACGGTCGCCTTCTTTCTTGTCCATACCGAATGCTAAGGCAGCTGCCGTTGGTTCGTTGATGATACGCTTCACATCTAAACCAGCAATTTTACCGGCATCTTTCGTTGCTTGACGTTGTGCATCGTTAAAATAAGCAGGCACGGTTACCACAGCTTCAGTCACTGTTTCACCTAAATAATCTTCCGCAGTTTTCTTCATTTTTTTCAGAACTTCTGCAGAGATTTGCTGTGGAGCAAGTTTCTTATCGTTTACTTCAACCCAAGCATCGCCATTGTCTGCTTTAATGATTTTATAAGGTACAAGACCGATATCTTTTTGTACGGCCTGATCTTCATAACGACGACCAATCAGACGCTTGATTGCGAACAGGGTATTTTTCGGGTTAGTTACCGCCTGACGTTTTGCAGACTGACCTACCAGAATTTCGCCATCTTTATACGCAATAATAGATGGAGTGGTACGCGCACCTTCCGCGTTTTCAATTACTTTAACTTTGTCGCCTTCAAGTACAGCTACGCAAGAGTTAGTTGTACCTAAGTCAATACCAATGATTTTAGCCATTTGGAGGTTTCCTCAATAATTTTTTTGTGATTTACACTTGTTATCCGATATGAGAGCCATTCAAATTTTTTCAAGTTAATTTTTAGAAAAAATTTCACAAACTCCCGAAATACTTAGCTTTAGGCGCCAACCATGACCATTGCTGGACGTAATAAACGACTATTCAGCGTATAGCCTTTTTGCAGCACATTGCCAATTTCATTGGTTTTGGCATTTGGATCGATACCCACTGCCTGATGCAGGTCTGCATTAAAGCCATTAGCGGTATCCACCACCACCACACCAAATTTTTCCAAAGTTGTCAGTAAAGATTTTAGGGTAAGCTCAACTCCTTCAGAAAAAGCAGTCTTTTCCTCGCCCACTGCGGCAATTGCGCGTTCAAGGTTATCAACGGTTTCCAGTAGCTCTTTGGCAAATTTTTCCAGCACCGTATCTTTATGCTTTTCAGATTCGCGTTGAATCCGTTCCACACTTTTTTGTGCTTCATAGACTGCATTGGCCGTACGGGCTTTTTCTAGTTTCAGATCGCCTTCAAGCTGGGCAATTTTCTCTTCTAAAGCTTCAACGGAAACCTCCGCCTGCTCAGTATCTGCTTGAGTTTGTACTGTGTCTTGTTCCACTTGCTCTTGCTCAAGTTCTTGAGCCTGCTGGTTTTGCTCAGTTGCCATTGATTTACTCCGTTTAAATGGGTTTTTAAACATGTACAGTCCTTTGGGCATCAGTGTTAACCAAGTTAATGCTGAACTGCCATGATTGAAATACTGAATTACTTTAGAAATAGGGGCAGGCCCAAAAAATTCAAGCGTAAGTACGGATTAATTTTAGGATTTATAGCAAAGTCTGAAAAATTCATAAAAGTCGTACAGCTTTTATCGTCTATTGGCTCTTGAGTACCGCTCAGCGCCAAGAATAAAAACACCGTAGTTCATCCTTAAGTTTAAGTTATTTTTAACAAACCCGAGGTTTTTTAAACAATTGTAGACTTTAGTCGAATGATGTGGGCTTAAATCCAGATTTTCTATGCATTGCCTCATTAAAAATTCTATTGCTCAATCGTAATCTTAGATGAAGAGGATAAATTTTATCTGTTTCCAATAGGCTGAAGGAAAATGTATGATTGCCTTGTCAATAGTGACTTTACTCCGAAGAGAGGGCCGAATAAAGTCACTTTTAGCTATAGATTATAGCTGGCTGTTTTAATTAAAAAACTACTCAAGCTCGGTTTTTAGTTTGCTGGTTTTTTATACTTAAAAAAGATTAATAACCAATCAATAAAGTATTTCACAATTCCGCCTTAAATGAATAGGATCTAACTCAGATTTTACCGCTGTAGTTTCTTGTTTTTCTGGCTTATCTATCTCTGGATAAGCCTTTTTTTCGCCTGTTTTAAACTGCATAGCTGATATTGAGTTTTTTGGCTCGAATACTCAATCGCGGCGATGCCCGCGGTGAGGCTGCTGTTGCGGGCGATGGCGATCATTCCAGCTTCGATGCCCAGAATGGGTCTGCTGTGCTTTTTTACGTTGCTGCTCAGCTGCCTGGCGACGTTTGCGTTGCGCTTCAGTCTGTTTCTGACGTTGTGCTGATATACTTTTGCGCTGCTGTTTCAGATCCTGTTGCTGTTCCTGCTCCCAATGACGGTGTCGAACCTCTTGTCTGCGCCGCTCCATTTCCAGACGCTTGCGTTGCTGTTCATATTGCCAACGCTGCCGGTTATAACGATGATCCTGATCATAGTGATAGTCATAATCACGCCCATCATAACGGCCGTCATAATGGTCATTTTCCGGAAATGCCACACAACCTACAGCTAAAAATGCAGTTGCAAGAGCTAGCGTGATTACTTTAGTGGCCATAGGCTTCCTTCTTTAAAATACAATTAAGCTCGCAAAAAACATCAAAAATCTTAAGAAAATTGTCAATGACATCTTTTATAAAGCAGGTTAGCGTATTGCATAGAACCTCTGTGTACCTAGATATTAAGGTTTCTATAACAGAATGGTCACTAAACTTCTGATCATGTAGAAAATATGAAGAATTAAGAGAAAAAGGGGCAGAAAAGCATGAATCAAACTCACCCGGTAATGAAATATGTACAAGAAAAGGGACAAGGATTCGGCGCACGGATGCTGAACCATATGCCTGGTATGGCACAGGAGGCTCTAGCCAAGGCATTGGACTATCCTTATATCTATCCGGATCTGGACTCATTTGTTAAATGTTTAATGGCTATTCAGCTCAAGCAGGGAAAGTCCAGTTTTATTCATGAGGATGTAGCTAAGGCACGAGTCGATTTTATTCAGCAGATGAAAGCGATTCAGGGCAAGCCGACTCCACTGAAAATGGTTGAAGATATCCGTCTGCCCTTACATAGCGGAACCATTATGGCTCGGCACTATCATCCTGCGCCGCAGAAAAAGCTGCCTATGATCATGTTTTATCATGGTGGCGCCTTTATGGTCGGCAGTCTGGATACCCATGACGAGTTCTGCCGTTTACTGGCTGTGCATGCCAAAGTACAGGTACTCAGTGTGGCCTATCCTTTAACCCCGGAATATAGCCCGCTACAAATCGTGCAGGTCTGTGAAGATGCACTGGCCTGGGCACATCAGAACAGTAAAACTCTCAAAATCTATAAAAACCGGATCGCGGTTGCGGGGGATAGTGCCGGCGGTAATCTGGCAACTGTTGTAGCACAGCACAGTGTTGGCAAGAGCTATGCAGCACGGGCGCAATTACTATTATATCCCGTGCTCGATTTCAAGAGCCGTCATCCTTCTTTTTATGCCTATAAAGAGGGGCTGGTCTTGTCTGAAGAGGATGTTAATCTGGTTAGCCGACTATATGTGGAAAACCACCAGATGGCGCTTGATGATCCACTGGTCTCACCGACTTATGGTAATTTAAAACAGCTGCCGCCGACTTATGTTATTACCGCACAGCATGATCTATTACATGATGAAGCCTCTATTTATGCTCATAAACTGCGCCAGCATGGTGTGCGGGTCTATCATAAAAACTATGTCGATCAGACGCATGGGTTTATTAATTTAAGCCCGATTTCTAAACGGGCCAAAAAATATGTGATCGAGATCGCTCGGGATTTTCGAAAATTTTGGGATAAACGCAATTAGGCTGGGCCAATTTTAAAAGATGTTTGCTAAAACACCTTTTATATTTTGAGATCATTATTCTGCTTATGAATACTGTTTATTTGGAAGAGATTTGAGCTTCAGGGAAAATTAAATTAAATTTCGGGATATAAAAGCTTTGTAAATATTTGGCTTTGGAAAAGTCGGGAAAAATATCTCCGGTATTATGCCATTCTACCTGTGAAACTTTGCTGAGATAACCGCGGAACTGAGGGCTAAAGTCAAAACGCTGCCCTTCCCAGGCCTGCTGGATTTTCAGCATTGAGGCAGGGATATGATGACTATTTATATAGAACTGGCGCGGTGAGCGGGTTTTGCGAATAGAGAGGCTCATCTGGTGACCTTGGTGGCTGATACGGCAAATCGTGTCCTGATGATGCTCCTCCCACTCAAATTCAGCATATTCTTTAGGAATCCCCCATAAAGCCTGACCATGTGCTACAGATTCATGAGTAGATACATAGATTTTGGGAATGGAGCTTAAGCGCCGCTTACTAATTAAAGGATGATCTAAAATCAGCAGCTCATCATAAGGACCCACCGGTGAACTCTGGTAACGTATTAAGAGGACCTGAACAACGCGGCCCAATGCTGAAGGCGCAACTCGAAACGCTTTGGCCTGCTGGATAAAACTGGGCGTCAGCCAGTAATTTAAAATAAAACCTTCACCTTGCAAATGCCAAGGTGGGAACTGATTGATATTTTGTTCCTGTGCAAATGCGTAATTCATTATTATTCTCTTGTATTTGATTGGCAGACAACTGCTATTATTGGACATAAAAGCTTAATATATCGTCATTCCTCAGCGGATCTATATAAAGGATGAGTTAAAAAATGTTAAAAAAATCATTATCTGCCATCGCACTAGCTGCCATTAGCTTACCGGGCTTTGCTGCAAATACCCTGATTGAGATGCAGACTTCATCTGGCAATATCGAAATTGAACTCTTTAATGACAAGGCACCGATCTCAAGCAAAAACTTTGAAGACTATGTCAAAAGCAACTTTTATACCGGTACCATTTTTCACCGTGTGATTCCTGGCTTTATGATTCAGGGTGGTGGTTTCGATGCAGCGATGCAAGAAAAGCCAAATGCTAAAGCGGCGATTAAAAATGAATCCTATAATGGTTTGCAAAATAAACGCGGTAGCTTGGCTATGGCACGTACCAATCAGCCTGACTCTGCAAAAGCTCAGTTCTTTATAAACTTGGTTGATAATAGCTTTCTGGATCGTTCAGCCATGAATGCAGGCTATGCGGTGTTTGGGCGGGTAACGAAGGGTATGGAAATTGTAGATAAAATTGCCAAAGTCCCGACCCGTAATTATGGAATGCATCAGAATGTACCAGTTACAGCAGTACAAATTAAAAGTGTGACGATTAAAACACCAAGCGTGAACAAATAACTATAAAACTAAATAGAAATATTTTGTTCATATTTTTTGTTTAATATTATAAGTTTATGTAAATATTGGTGGGAAAGTGAACCAATTTGGTGCATAAAAATAAAACAGTCGTGAATCTTGTGAGTTAAAAGCACTTGCACGTGTAAGAAATTGCCCTATAATGAGCCTCATACCGACGAGATAGCCGGAACGAACGAAGCGCGAAGCGTTGAGTTGTTTAGGATTGTCGAAGTCCAGCATCTAATACTGACGAGGTATTAGAAAGATCATTAAGAGATTATGAAGAACAACTTGT
>NZ_SMTB01000085.1:0-12541 GCF_006864105.1 Acinetobacter sp. RF14B
CGAACTCAGAAGTGAAACCTCTTTGCGCTGATGGTAGTGTGGGGTTACCCATGTGAGAGTAAGTCATCGCCAGCTCATTATTCAAAATCCCCCTGCTAAAAAGCAGGGGGATTTATTTTTTATAAAATGAAAAATAAAAATCAGAACAATAGTTGGGATATCCTGCTAGAAATTAAAAACTTCGCGAAAGCTTCATACAATTGCTGTGTGTTTGTCATTTAAAGCTGATTTAATCAGTTTTGACTATAAAAAATGACGAGATGAAGAGCCGTATGAGAAAAATTTCGCTGAGCGTGTTAAGTATTTGCATCTTGATGCTTTCTGCTTGTAAAGATTCAGATCATCACGACACAACTTTACCCGAGCAGACATTAACAGAACCTACCCTGATATCTTTTGCCAAGTTGGATGTAGAAACTTATGCAGAAGGTCCTGATTCTGGCCATGATGTTAAGGGAGCGAATGGAATTTTTCCTCCCTTTAAAGGTCAGCCTGTACAAGGTTTTTCGGCCGCCCTTAAAAATCCAGATGGTACTTACCTGGCGATGTCTGATAATGGTTTTGGTGCTCAAGATAATTCAGCAGATTATTTATTGCGTTTGCATCATCTTTCAATTGATTTTAGAACCAAAGTGGGTGGGACAGCAGGGGTAAAACCTCTGGCTTATATCCAGCTACGTGATCCTAATCGTCTGATTCCTTTCGATATTGTTCATCAGAATACTCAAGAACGCCTGTTAACAGGCGCTGATTTTGATCCAGAATCGATGCAACGCACTGCAAATGGGGATATCTGGATTGGAGATGAGTTTGGTCCTTATTTACTGCATTTTAATGCCGAAGGCATCTTGCAAAGCCCACCTATTGCTTTGCCACACCCTAGCAAACCCGGAATTGAACTCCGTTCTCCACAAAATCAGCTGAATAAAATGGGTCAAAATTATGTGACTCCGTTGGTACAACGCAGTGGCGGTTTTGAAGGGATGGCTATCTCTACTGATGGCCAATATCTCTATCCTCTACTGGAAAAACCGTTAATTGATGCGACTCAATCACAACTGATTATTTCCGAATTTGATATTCAGAAAAAAGCTTATACTGGAAAGGTCTATTATTTTGATCTTGATAGCAAAGCCACAGCAATTGGTGATTTTCAGCTATTTAATCAGTCAGAAGGCATTATTATTGAGCGGGATGATACTGAAAATAATCTGGGCGGTTATAAAAAATTAATCAAAATTAAGTTGAATCAACCTGGTGAAGCAGTTTCACGTATAGAGCTGGTCAATTTGATGGATCTTGCCAATCCGGACTTGTTATACGGACCTGTACGCACAGGGGATATAGCTACTAATACTCGTTTTGGTTTGCCTTTCCAGACAATTGAAGATCTGATTATTGAAGGGCCGGACTTGCTTACTGTGCTGAATGATAATAATTTTCCTGGCTCTAGCGGACGTAACCGCAAGCTGGCAGATGATAATGAAATTATCCAGATTCGTCTGGAAAAAGCTTTATATTAGGAATTGTTGAGCATTTTTAACAAATCCCCAGATGGATCCATCTGGGGATTTTTTTATATAAATTTTACAGAAAACCGGTTTATCACTTTGATAATACTTTATTTTATATGTGAATAATCACATATTTAGCTGAATTAATTAAATATTTTTATTTACAACTTTAGTGTTAAAAAGCCAATAAAGTTAAAAAATGATCAATTTTGCAGTCGACAAAGTATAAATAATCATCCATTTTATATAAAAAGTGAATAACAATTCATTTTTTATACAATAAGTAAAAGCTCACAATTGGAGGTGAGGTAAAAATGTCAGCGATAATAAATGTAAATGCTGTAGTGGATGAAGCAAAGTTTAAACCTTTCCATTTAAAAATCGTATTGTGGTGTCTATTTGTCGTTATTTTTGACGGTTATGACTTGGCAATTAATGGAGTTGCTTTACCTCTACTCATGCAAGAATGGAATATGACAGCGGTGCAAGCTGGCATGTTGGCGAGTACCGCACTGGCGGGAATGATGTTTGGGGCCATGCTGTTTGGGATGCTGGCAGATAAAATTGGCCGAAAAAATGTAATTCTGATTTGTGTGACTCTATTTAGTGGATTCACCTTTTGGGGCGGTTTCGCCTCAAGCCCAACCGAGTTTGGGGTTTTACGTTTTATTGCCGGTCTGGGTATTGGGGGAGTGTTGCCTAATCTGGTGGCTTTAACCTCAGAATATGCACCACAAAAAAAGCGCAGTACCCTGGTGACCACTATGTTTAGTGGCTATGCGGTAGGTGGTATTATGGCGGCATTGCTCGGGGCTTGGTTAACACCAAGTTTTGGCTGGGAAATCATGTTTTATATTGCAGGTCTTCCTTTATTGATTTTGCCACTGTTATGGTTCTATCTGCCTGAATCACTCACTTTTCTAGTGAAAAAACAGAAAAATGAAAAAGCCAGTAAAATTGTACAGCAGATTGTTCCTGAACAGGCGGTTACCGCAGATACTCAATTTGTACTGAATGAAGTCCATGCACCAGAAGCCTCTATTGCCGCCCTGTTTAAACAAGGCCGTAGCATGAGCACCTTACTGTTCTGGAGCTGCTTCTTTATGTGTTTGCTGATGGTATATGCACTGGGCAGCTGGTTGCCAAAACTGATGATGGCCGCAGGCTATTCATTGGGTAATAGCTTGATGTTCCTGCTGGCGATGAATATCGGTGCCGTAATAGGTACAATTGGCGGAGGGATTCTAGCAGACCGTTTTCATCTGAAACCGGTTATTATCGGCATGTTCCTGCTGGGTGCAGTGTCTCTGGTGGGCCTCGGCTTTAATTCTCCACAAGTGGTAATTTATTTACTGGTAGCGGCTGCGGGTGCTTCTGCAATTGGCAGTAGTATTCTGCTATATAGTTTTGTGGCGCAATATTATCCTTTATCCATCCGTTCTACCGGCATTGGCTGTGCTTCTGCAGTCGGCCGCACTGGTGCCATTGTGGGACCAATCGTGATCGGTTTCTTGCTGGGCATGGAATTACCACACAAGATGAATTTCCTGGCTGTTGCAATCCCGGCCATTATTGGCGCAATTTCTGTTGCCCTGATTGTGCGTAAAGACCTGGCAGCAGAACATGATACAGAGACTGTGTTGGCAACCAAAAAGCTCAATTCGATTAAAACCTAGGCATTTTTTGCCAATTAAAATGAATTAAACTTTTAAAGAATTACAAAAGCCCCTTTCAATTAAGGGGCTTTTGTTTAAATTTTCTATAAAAATACAGGCCCGAAAAATAGTTAGCTTATGTTCAATTACTGGGCTGAGTTTAATTAAAATTATAAGTAATTCATTATTCAATAATTTATCTTAATAAAAACGTGACATATCACGCAAATAAATGCCTTTTCCCAATTCATAGAAATATATCATTTAGTCTTATTGTGCCTGAAATCTGACTTCCGTATATTCCTCAGTCTTGAATCTTCAGTTGAATATTCAATTGAGTCTTCAAAAGGATATTATGGACAAGTACTCATGGGAGATGAGAACGATGACAACGGAAAAAGTGGATATTAGTTCTGTAGTCGATAATGCGAAATTTACGCCTTTTCACTTCAATGTAGTTGCTTGGTGCTTACTCATTATTTTGTTTGATGGCTATGATTTAGCAATTAATGGTGTGGTTTTACCATTATTGATGCAGGATTGGGGTCTAAGTGCTGTTCAAGCAGGTATGTTGGCCAGTACCGCACTTGCCGGGATGATGTTTGGTGCGATGATTTTTGGTTCCCTCGCGGATAAAATCGGTCGTAAAAAAGTCATCATGATTTGTATTGTATTATTTAGTGGTCTGACTTTTGCTGGGGGCTTTGCTTCAAATCCAACGGAATTCGGAATTTTACGCTTTCTTGCCGGTCTGGGCATTGGTGGGGTGATGCCTAACCTGGTGGCCTTAACTTCTGAATATGCGCCACAAAAAATGCGCAGTACCTTGGTGACCACCATGTTTAGTGGTTATGCCGTAGGTGGTGTGATGGCCGCCTTATTAGGTTCGTGGTTTACACCAAGTTTTGGTTGGCAAATCATGTTCTTTATTGCTGGAGTCCCATTATTTTTATTACCGGTCATCTGGAAATTTTTGCCTGAATCACTCGCTTTTATGGTGAAAGAAAATAAGCAGCAGGAAGCACGTCGTATTGTACGTCGTTTGGCGCCAGATGTTAGCGTAAATGAGCACACTACGTTTAGCCTGCCACAGGGAAATGTACCTGAACCTGCTAACGTGGTGAGCCTGTTCCGTCGTGGCCGTGCGGTCAATACGGTTTTGTTCTGGATTGCCTTCTTTAGCTGCTTACTCACCATGTATGCATTAAGCAGCTGGTTGCCGAAGCTGATGATGGCAGCTGGTTACTCGATGGATAACAGCCTGATGTTTATGATGGTCATGAACGTGGGTGCAGTCGTTGGTATTGTCGGTGGTGGTATTTTGGCTGACCGTTTCCATTTGAAACCGGTATTGATGTTTCTCGGTATGATGGGCGCGATTGTGATGAGCCTGATGGGTTTCCAGTCAAATCAGTTTTTGCTTTATATCTTGGTGTTCTTGGCAGGTGCAGCATCGATTGGTTCGCAAATGTTATTGTACAGCTATGTGGCGCAATTCTATCCATTGGCCGTACGTTCGACCGGTATTGGCTGGTCTTCTGCGATTGGTCGTATGGGGGCGATTGTTGGCCCGATCCTGATTGGTGGCTTACTGGGTATGAATCTTCCTGCTCACTTCAACTTTATGGCAGTCGGTTTACCGGTACTGATTACAGCAATTGCGGTTGCGTTGATCATGCATGAAAATGAAGCTGACAAGATTGGTTCAATTGAACCAGCAGTGTCTAAAGCTTAAAGCTAAGGATTAAATAACAAGCCTCCGAAAGGGGGCTTTTTTATTGTTAAATTAGTAATATCAAATTATTAAATTTATAAAGATGACTAATTTTTTAAGAGAGAGAAAAGTGATAAATCATATTTCAGAACTTCAGAAATTATTACCTAATTTCCCAACTGATATTTTAGAACAGTGGTTTTTACCTTATGTAGAAAGTAATGGTATGCCTTGGGATAAGGAAGGAAATGCTATTGGACGTTGGAAATACCTACTACAAAATAAGCCATTACATTACTGGAAAAATATTCTATGGGATCAAATAGAAGCTTATATTCCAATAGATGAATATTGTGATGAATGGAAATCAGTTTTACTTAATATGGTAGAAGGCGCTGTTTTAGGGAAAACTAATGTTTATTCAATATCAATTAATAATTTAAAAGAAAGGTTTGATTCGGTTTTAGAATATTTAGAAGCAGAGAAAGTATTTCCTAAGCCTCCAATTTTACTTCTAGAAAAGGATAAAGGCATAACTGTTTTAGACGGAAATCACCGAATTTCGGCATTTTTATATTCTTTATCACAACATTATAGGGATAAAAAAGATGGAAAAATTGATACTCTACCTATGTTAAAACAAAGATATTGGATAGGTATCAATAGAGAGAATAAATAATTATTTATAAGTTAGCAATTTTATTTAGATAATTAATTTTTAAAAGATATATTCACAATTTATATGAAGAGAGTGTTTTTGATAACATCTATCATATTTTTATATGAAAGAAATAAGGAGTTTAATTTTGAAACTCAACTCATTCTCCCCAATCCCTGAAGATGATGAAGAACTTCATCTTCCTGAACTGGTGTACTGGGCTTCTCTAGGTGACGTTGAACAGGTCGAGCATGGTTTGCAAGAAGGTCTGAACGTGAATTCTGCCGATGAAGAAGGCTATAGCGCCTTACAGGCCGCTTCTGAAAATGATCATCTGGCTGTGGTCAAACTGCTGGTCAGTAAAGGTGCAGATCTGGCCCATCGTAGCCCTCATACTGCCTTGGAACTGGCCGAAATGGCAGGCAATAAAGAAGTGATTACTTACCTGAAAAGTCTTACAGGCGGAATCTAAACATAAAAAGAACCTCAATCATGAGGTTCTTTTTGTTTTAAGGATTTAAGCCGCTTCGCCTTCAAGTTCTTTCAAGATGGCTTCATTAAAGGCTGGAATATCATCTGGATTACGTGAAGTAATCAATACCCAATCACCGGTATTGCAACGATGAACCGGTTCATCGACCCATTTCCCGCCGGCATTTTCCAGATCCAGCTTAATGCTCTTATACGAGGTCAGATTTTTGTCTTTAATCCGCTGTGCATCAATCAATACCCATGGCCCATGACAGATTGCGGCAATCGGTTTGTGATTGTCAGCAAAATGCTGAATGATGTTCTGGGCATCCTGATTAATTCTTAAGGTATCCGCATTCACTGTACCGCCCGGAATTACCAGCAGGTCATAATCATCCAGATTGACGTGGTCGAAACTGGTATCCGGCGTATATTCGGTAGCAGCTTTGGTATCGCCTTTTACAGTTGCCACATCTTCATTCTTTTCTGCAGCATGAATCACTTCAAATCCTTTGGATTTGAGAAAGTTTAAAGGCTCGACCAGTTCATCATGTTCAATACCTTGATTTGAAGTAATAAAGAGGACCTTTTTTACCATGATCGCTGTTCCCAAAAAATGTGAGGATTTTCAGCTTAACAACAAGCTGATTCTTACAATGTGGGAGTTTTAGCTTGCAATTGTTAAGCAATGCTAAGTCAGGATATCGAGATAAAAAAAGCTCCGACCTCCTGTCAGAGCTTTTTTTTGTACTTCACTTTGAGGCATAACTCCTGTCCTACCTTACGTCCTGATGTATTACATTATTCTTCTTGTTTTTAGGTATTTGAGCGTCCTGCTCTTTATAGGGGTAGAATAGTCTGCATTAAAAAATCGGTATAGAGGTTGATCATACTGCATGTTGTAAGCCTGAACTTACAAGGTTAAATCAGACCCGCATAGTCCTGTTTAAAAGTGTATATCCAGACCGACATAAGGCCCTTTAAACTCAAGTTTCAGATCAGGTGCCTGACTCTGCTCAGCGTCAATCTTCATGATCCGATAACCCGCTTTGGCACCGACATCAACCAGTAGATTATCAATAAAATTATATTGCACTTCAGCCTGCAAGTCAGTGAGTGAGGTATCGCTACCACGGCTCAATACAGCCTCTGCTTTGGCGCTGAGTCCGGTAAATGGCAGTTTCACTCCGGCCTGTCCATAAACCAGGGCTGCATAACCATCCGCTTCATAATCCGTCAAGTAGGGCGCATTGCGATGTTGAACGGTACCTTGAAGATTGGTAAGACCAAGGCCCAGATCTGCACTCACGATATTGTCGAGTATTTCGTAGTAGAGAATATAGTCAATCCGGTCGAGCTGAATGTCCGCGGAAAGACCCGGAATATCTTCCTTACTTTGGCTGTCCAGATTAACGTATTTAATTTTAACATTCGGAATGATCGGTACTGGATGTTCTAAGGCCACAGACAGTTGTGCCGTACCCTGACGATCCAGCGCATGCTGATATTCTGGCACTGGATGACGGGTTGTATTTTCACTATAACCCTCAAAATTCCAGTAACTCAGATCAGCTTTCAGTCCCAGCACATCTGCATGACTGAATGTGGTTAGGCCACATCCGAGGAATAGGGCAGTTAATATTGTTATCTGCTTCATATTTTTCCTTATATTTTGTTTAAATTGAACGATGTCATTTACCGAAATACATATTCTTAATATCTGCATCTGGGTGCATCATATAGCTAATTTTAAAATTGTAATATATTTGGATGCGAAGGACGGAGCAATGGGATCTACAGCAGTACAGCCTTATAACGATTACCCCTTATATGTAGCCGGAAAACCGGTGGAGACAGGAGCATGGCTGGAAGTTAAACATAAATATAGTCAGGAACTTTATGCACGGGTTGCCCTGGCAGATGCCAAAACTTTGGAACAGGCTATTCAGGCTGCTGCCGCGGCCGAAGCCGAGATGGCAGCATTAAAGCCTTTTCAAAAGCAGAATATCCTGTTGCATTGTGTGCAGCGTTTTAAGGAAGTCCGTGAAGAGCTGACCAATATCCTGATTGCAGAAGGCGGTAAGCCTCGTAAAGCCGCCGCTGCGGAAGTTGAACGCCTGATTAATACCTTCCAGATCGCCGCAGATGCCGTCACCCAGATGGATCAGGGACGTATTTTACCGCTGGCCGTTACGGCAGCAGCCGCGGATTATCAGGGCATGGTCAAGCAGATGCCTATTGGCGCCGTTTCCCTGATCAGTCCGTTTAACTTCCCGCTGAATCTGACGGCACATAAGATTGCACCAGCAATTGCCGCAGGTTGTCCTTTTGTGTTGAAGCCAGCCAGCCTGACGCCAATTTCTGCCTTAAAAATTGCCGAGATTCTGGCTGAAACCGATTTACCGAAAAATGCCTTCTCGGTTTTGCCATGTCCACGTGATCTGGCCGATGTACTGGTCACTGATGACCGTTTCAAGCTGCTCAGTTTCACCGGTTCAGATGTGGTCGGCTGGGATATGAAAGCGCGGGCAGGGCGTAAAAAAGTCACCCTGGAATTGGGTGGTAACGCAGCGGTGATGATTGAGCCAGATACTGAAATTACAGAAGCGTTGATTAATCGTTTGATTGCCGGTGCTTATGGTCATGCTGGACAAGTGTGTATCAGTGTGCAGCGCATTCTAGTGCATCAGGATATTTATAATGATGTCCGGGACAAGCTGGTTCAGCAAGTCAAAAACCTGAAAGCAGCAGATCCTGATCTGGAAAGCACTTTGGCAGGTCCGATGATTAAAGCCACTGAAGCCCAGCGTTTACAGCGCTGGTTAGATAGCGCCGTTGCGCAAGGCACACGGGTACTGGCGGGCGGCGAATTGAATGGTGTGATGTTTGAACCGACCCTGCTTGAAAACGTTGACCGGCAGCTGGAAATTTATCGTGATGAAGTCTTTGGTCCGGTGGCCATTTTGGAAGCTTATTCTGACTTTAAAGCCGGTATTGCCAGCATCAATAGTAGCCGTTTTGGTTTGCAGGCCGGGGTCTATACCCAGAATCTGCAAAATATGCTCTATGCCTGGGATCATTTACAGGTCGGCGGTGTCATCATTAATGATATTCCTTCTTTCCGGGTAGATAACATGCCTTATGGCGGGGTGAAAGACTCCGGTCTGGGCCGGGAAGGGATTCAGTCAGCCATCCGGGATATGCAGGAAGAACGGATGCTGGTTATTAAAACCTAAGCGGATCGAAGCAATCAACTGAAGTCCACAATCGGCAAGCCGCAGATTGTGGAATTTTATTTTTAATTCAATAGCCATAAATTTGGAACGAGGAAAACATGCAAGCCTGATTAAAAAAGCTAGGTCTATTGCCTTGCATGCAAAGTGATACGCTACTTTTTATTGTGAGGTTCTACGAATGGTTGAACTACTAAGCAATTGACGGGGAAAAGGCTGGAAAAGCCGGAGTAAAACTTACAAATCATACATTTCAAAATTTCTCACAATATTGACTCAGTAAAATCAAGTTCAGTTGGTCGAATTATTGAACGATTGACTAAGAATAGATTATAAAAGAAGAATATTTTGAGCAGAAATTACAGAAAAAAAGTGAAAAATTCAGTATTGTTAAAGCATCTAAAGGTCAGTGAACGCATCAGACTTTAAGCAAGCTGTACATTTTACTGACCTGTTTGCACATTAGAATACGATGCCCAAAAGGCACAACGCTAATTCAAACACCAAAAAATAATGGAAATGTTTCTTTTTTTGCTGATGAAATAATCATAACAAACAGCATGAAAAGGAATTTATAGTTTAGGTGTTTTATGACAGATTCTCGTGAAAACTGGTCCGCGCGATCAGGATTTATTATCGCAGCCGTAGGTTCTGCCGTGGGTTTGGGAAATATTTGGCGCTTTCCTTATGTGGCCTATGAAAATGGCGGCGGTGCATTTTTAATTCCTTACCTGATTGCTATTTTTGCCGCTGGTTTACCTTTATTGTACTTAGATTATGCCGTTGGCCATAAGTTCCGTAAGGCTCCACCAACTGCCTATAAGAAGCTCATGAACTCTGAAGCCCTAGGTTGGTGGCAAGTGATGGTGACTTTAGTCATTGGCCTCTATTATGCCAGTGTCTTGTCGTGGGCAGGCAATTATATGTTCTATTCCATTGGCCAACAATGGGGAGCAGACACACAAGGATTCTTTTTTTCTACCTATTTGCAAAATGGTGAAGGCCTAGCCTTAGGTTTTGTGCCCACCTTATTTTTTGGACTGGTGATTGTGTGGGCCGTGGTGATGTTCATTTTATATGGCGGCGTTCGTCGCGGTGTAGAACTTGCCAATAAAATTTTTATGCCCTTGCTGGTGGTGTTATTTACCATTTTGGTCGTACAAGCGCTGCGTTTACCCGGCGCAACCACAGGTTTAAATGCCTTTTTTACCCCAAACTGGGAAGCGATGGCGAACTATAAAGTATGGCTAGCCGCATTTGGGCATATTTTCTTCTCACTTTCAGTGGGTTTCGGGATTATGCTGACCTATGCCTCCTATTTGAAGAAAAAAACCAATTTAACAGGTTCCGGTCTGGTGGTTGCATTAGCAAACTCATCTTTTGAGATTTTAGCCGGGATTGGGGTCTTTGCTGCATTAGGCTTTATGGCTTATAGCTCGGGTTTGCCAGTAGAAGAGGTGGTGTCGGGAGGAATTGGCTTGGCCTTTATTGCCTTCCCTAAAATTATTTCGAGTATGGGTGCGGGAGGAGATCTGTTCGGATTCTTGTTCTTTGCCTCGTTAACCGTGGCGGGAATCACCTCCATGGTGAGTATCCTGCAAGTCCCTATTGCAGCCTTTCAGGATAAATTAGGATGGTCACGTAAGAAAGCGGTCACCATTATCGCAGGCGGTTCAGCGGTGATGTCTACATTAATTTTCTCGACACACAGTGCAATTACCTTTGTCGATATTATCGACTACTTTGCCAATAATATTGGGATTGTCGGGGGCGGTGTACTTTCTATTATCCTGGTATCCTGGTTCCATCGTCCATTAATGCAACAGTTACAAGCGCATGTTAACCAATACTCAAGCATTAAATTAGGCAAGGGCTGGAACTTTTTGCTGACGGTCATTACCCCACTATCCTTGTTGATCGCTTTGGGCTTAACCATCAAGTCCATTATTGCCAGTGGCTATGGGGATTATGCGACGCACATTTTATGGATTGTCGGTGGGGGTACCGTCGCCCTGTTTATGCTGGGCGCTATTGGCTTGAGCTATCTAAAAGATAGCACGACTGGGGAGGAGAACTAAGATGAATACTTCCGCAATATTTATGATGGCCATTTCAATGATCTTGCTTTGGGGAGGTTTGATTCTCGCCATGCTGCATTTGGCGAAGCACCCGGATGCAGAAGAGGATGAGGTGCTGGACGAGGTCAAAGACCAGCACATACTTTAACTAAAAATCTGTTGATCTAGCCCAACAAACCATAAAAATGAAAGTCATTATCCCCTGTGATAATGACTTTCTTATTTTAGAAATGGAGCATTAAGATGCAGGCCATTTTACCCGACCAAGTCGGAATTGCATTTAGTCTGACGTTTCTTGCAGGTCTGGCGACTGTCGTGGGTGGAGGAATGGTGCTGTTCTTAAGACGTCCCAATTTCCGTGTTCTGGCGTTTGGCCTGGCCTTTGCGGCAGGGGCCATGATTTATGTTTCTCTCACCGAGATTTTGAATAAATCTATTCATTCTTTTAGTTTGGCCTTTGATGAAAAAACCGGTTTTGCCTTGGGTACGTTTGCTTTTCTGCTCGGCGTGATTTTGGTGTTAGTACTCGATCGTCTGATTCCAAACCCGCATGAAACTATGGAAACCCGGCAAGCGCAGGATGTCGGCCAGCCGCAGTTACTTAGAACCGGATTACTGACCCTGTTGGCGATTAGTGCGCATAATTTGCCAGAAGGGCTGGCGACTTTTTTTTCGACTCTGGAAAGCCCTGCACTGGGCGTACCTTTAGCCGTGGCCATTGCGATCCATAATATTCCCGAAGGCGTTGCAATTGCGCTACCTGTCTATCTGGCCACTGGTCGCAAAGATTATACCTTGCTGGCCAGTTTTGTCTCGGGATTGGCCGAACCTTTGGGAGCGGCATTGGGCTATTTTATTCTGGCACCGTATATGAACCAGACAATGTATGGCATGGTGTTCGGGATGATTGGGGGCGTAATGGTTTATCTGGCATTAGATGAACTCTTGCCTGCAGCCAAAAAGTTTTCCCAGGGTCATGAAACGGTCTATGGTCTGGTGAGTGGTATGGCGGCCTTGGCGACCAGTCTGGTCATCTTCAAATTTATTCAGTAGCTGTTAAAAAAACAGAATAAAAAAGGCAGCCTGAGCCACATTGCTGTCCCACAATTTTTCACAAGAGGAAGCTCATTTGAGCTTCCTCTTGTTTTATGGGTATTTTATCGGGTGAAAATAAAGCTTTTAAAGTTCTTCTTTCAAACAAATTCACTTGAATTATTC
>NZ_SMTB01000086.1:0-12019 GCF_006864105.1 Acinetobacter sp. RF14B
ACTCGGGTCCTGACGTGGCACGATACCATTCGCCGTGTCGACCATACCGAGCAAACGGCTAAAGGCGGTCGTTGTCTGTCCCTCTACCATGTCCAAAGAGTTTTTGAGCCAGACAATCCCTTTGCCTGCCCGATGATCGGCATGCGCACGCGTTTCAATACTCTGGATATAACCGCCTGGCCAGCAGCGCATGCCTTCCCACACGGGTAAAAATTCCGGACTTTCAATCGGAAAATCTTCTAGACCGGCGATGGCGCGAGTATCCGAAGTCAGCATTTTCCAGGCACGCGCAACGATACAGGTTTTTCCATTCGCACACATTTCTGCTTCAACCAGCTCAATGGTTTTACCCGGACGAAGCATGCGGGTGGTAATTGAAAACTCACCAAAAGCAATCAATCCAAAGATATCCAGTCCGACCCGACCAATTCGCATATCCTCTCGTGGCTGAAACTGTTCCAGCTCTACACAGAGGATACCTGTTGCTGGGGCCATATGCTGTTCATGAGGATTCCATGCGCCTTGGGCATGAATATTGGAACGGTAATAAGCCGTAGTACTACCATCTGCATGCTGCTCACGTTGAATTAAACTGTAATATGCCGACATTCTTCTCTCTACTTCCTTGAATAATCTCTTTAACTTTATCGCAAATATAATGCTTTATGATCTTTATTTTTTCAGAAAAAAGCCATAATAATTCATAATTTGACAATAAGTTTTGCAGTGCTTGAATCCGACTTTTGTCAAAAGGCCTTTGAAGTCTTCAGTCGAAATCAATGCAAAATCCTGCTGTAATCTGGCCAGCATGTTTTCACTTTGCCGGAGACTTAATCCCGTCTGCTGCGCCATTTTTTGCATGATCTGTAGTGCAGTTTCATTTTCTGGCTGCATCAGGTCATAAGTCAACACGATCCCACCTGTTTTAAGACTTTCATAAATATGCTGAAAAAATTCGGTTTTCTGTGGCTCAGGAATAAAATGGGCGACCAGAATCGCCAGTGCTGCATCGAAAGTATCCTGCTCCAGTCCGTAGGTAGTGCTCTGTATAAACCGGACTCTCTGCTCGGCAGCAAAAGGAGCCAGATTTTTCCTTGCCTGTTCTAGCATGGTGACTGAAGGATCAATCGCCGTAAAAGTCCAGTGTGGATGCTGCTCTAACAGATAGGACAACTCATAGCCTGTTCCGCAGCCTGCAATCAGAATATGTGCATTTTCTGGTAATTCCGTACTGAGAATAGCCTCAATCTGCTGATGCACCAGTTCATAAGCAGGAATTAATTTACGGATGTGATCATCATAACTGGCGACCACCACTTCACTGTGAAAGTTTTTTGCCATCTGTTTACTCTGATTTAGATAGTCGATATATGAAGTTTTATATTGAAATAAGACTTTATATAGAAATGCATTTTTATCTATTTAAAGAAATTGCTAAACCCATGACCTCAATTTGCACGATGGATTCTTCTTCCATTCTGCAGGTGCTTCGTTACTTTGACTGGGCAACGTAACGAAGCACCTCTGTTTCATTGATATGGCATCCTTGCCATGCAATGAAACGGCGGCATCCATGCCGTCAGGTCATCTGATCAAATACTATTTAAACTTAACTTTAATTAATTTAAGCAATCTCTTTTAAATTTAATTCTTCCCGCATAAATTCACGTAACTTGAACTTCTGCGCCTTACCTGAAGCTGTCATCGGGAATTCATGAAAGAAACGCACATAACGTGGCACCTTGTTATGAGAAATATGCTCGATACAATACTGACGAATCGCCTCTTCAGTACATGAATCATTTTCATGCAGAATGATACAGGCACAGAGTTCTTCCCCATATTTATGGTCTGGGACACCAATGACCTGTACATCTGAGATCGCAGGATGGGTATAGAGAAAATCCTCAATTTCTTTCGGGAACAGGTTCTCGCCACCACGAATCACTACATCCTTAATACGCCCCTTGATTTTAATAAAGCCTGCATCATCCATTTCAGCAATATCACCGGTATGCATCCAACGGGCAGCATCAATAACTTCGTGGGTTTTTTCCTGATCTTCCCAATAGCCGAGCATCACGGAATAACCTCGTACACAAAGCTCGCCCAGTTGACCACGCGGGACCACTTTGCCCTGTTCATCTACAATTTTAACTTCCAGATGCGGATGGACGCGACCAACAGTACTGACTCGCTGCTCAATACTGTCTTCAGTCGAGCTTTGTGCACTCACAGGTGCAGTTTCAGTCATGCCATAACAGATGGTTATTTCAGACATATGCATGCGTTCAATCACACGCTGCATAATCTCCTGTGGACATGGACTGCCTGCCATAATGCCGGTACGCAAGCTGGACAGGTTAAACTCATCAAACCGTTCATGTTCCAATATGGCAATAAACATGGTCGGGACGCCATAAGCTGCCGTACATTTTTCTTGCTGGATGGCTTTTAAGGTTTCCAGCGGATTAAAGACTGCAGACGGATAAATCATGGCTGAACCGTGAGTAATACAAGCCAGATTCCCCATCACCATACCAAAGCAGTGGAATAGCGGCACTGAAATACAGACCCGGTCTTCCGGTGCAAGGTGAATTGCCTCACCCACAAAATAGCCATTATTCAGGATATTGTTATGGGTCAGCATGGTGCCTTTCGGATTACCAGTCGTGCCCGAGGTAAACTGGATATTAATGGTTTCATCGAACTGCAATTCACTGGAGATCTGTTGCAGTTGTTCCAGTTCTTGGGCACTTGGGGGAGGCAGTAAATCCTGAAAACGGTGAATCCCTGTATGCTGCTGGTCATCAATTTTGATTACATGCTTTAAATGCGGCAGGCGCTCTGCATTAAGCAACTTGTCTTCGGTCTCTTTTAACTCTGGTGCAATTTTGGTCAAAATTTCCTGGTAGTCCGTGGTTTTAAACTGTGAAGCAATGACCAAGCCCTTACAGGACACCTTATTCAGCACATATTCCAGTTCATTGCTTTTATAGGCCGGATTCAGGTTGACCAGAATAATGCCAGCCTTGAAAGCAGCAAACTGGGTAATGGTCCATTCCACACAGTTCGGCGACCAGATCGCCAGACGGTCACCTTTTTGCAGGCCCAGTTTCAGCAACTGACAGGCAAAAGCATTGACCTCTTCCTGTAGCTGCCGATAACTCAGGCGTACATTCTGGTGCAGACTTACCACTGCATCCCGATCCGCATACTGCTCGCAAGCCTGGTCAAATTTTTCACCAATTGTCATCCCCAATAAGGGCTGGCTGCTGGTTCCATAGGCATAGCTTAACCGTACTTGTGTCATTGAATCGATCTCCTTGATTCTTTGTAATTCTGATTTCAACTTTACTAATTGTTTTATGACCACGACGACCTTGTCTGTGTGCCTGTTTTTTTGTGTATTTATGCTACTGAACTTCCCTCCTGTCGACGTACTGCGTTTACACAAAAATCGGCAATCTGTTTGACAAAGTGATCCTTATACTTCTGATCAAACATCATATTGCGAGATGGATTTAAAGGCTCGATTACGACAAAGGTCATGGCACCTACCACGCCTAGCGCCGCCGTGTTCAAGTCTTCAAACTCAAATTTTCCGTTTACCTTTCCTTCGGCCAGAATCTCCTTAATACTCTGCTTGATCAGCTGTTTACTACGAAAACGCTCATGCTCCATCTCCGGATCGACCGGTTCAAACATAAGTGAATACGCCAGTTGAGGGCTATTCATGGCGCGTTTCACAAAAGTTGTAACAGATTTTTGCAATTTCAGTTCTGGCGATAAATCTGATCGAACAATGTGGTTCAAAATTCCAACCTCATGCTGAATCGCTGCCGACAAAACCTCAATCAAAATCTGGCTTTTGCTATCAAAATACCGATATACCAGCCCTGTAGAAACGCCTGCACGCTCTGCAATGGCCTGAATCGACGCCTCTTTAAAGCCCCCCTGAGCAATCAGTTCACGAGCAGACTGTAAAATCGACAAGCGATTTTGTTCCATTCGCTCCTGCATCAGTGATGATCTTTTATAACTCATAATATTATTCTCAACAAGATAAAATGAATTGTAAATCATTTTGTGAATATAGGTTCACTTTTTTGTTTTTTCGTTGTATGTTAAAAAGCAAGCACAACAAAAATGCTTTTTTGGACACAACAAATATAACCTCAGGATGGATGAAGAATGAATTTACAAAGCTTGGATTTCGGTTTAGATGAAACTCTGATAGCGCTTCGTGATTCAGTGGCTGCGTTTTGCGCCAAGGAAATTGCCCCTATTGCCCAACAGGTTGACCGCGATAACGAATTCCCGGCTCAGCTCTGGAAAAAATTTGGTGATATGGGCCTGCTGGGTCTGACAGTTGGTGAAGAGTATGGCGGCACCAATTTAGGTTATCTGGCACATATTATTGTCATGCAGGAAATTTCCCGGGCTTCAGCATCCATTGGTCTGTCCTATGGCGCACATTCTAACCTATGTGTGAACCAAATTAAGCGTAATGGTAATGAAGAACAAAAGCAGCGTTATCTGCCAAAACTGATTTCTGGCGAATATGTCGGTGCTTTGGCGATGTCTGAACCGAATGCCGGCTCGGATGTGGTCAGTATGAAACTCAAAGCTGAAGACAAAGGCGATCACTATCTGCTGAACGGTTCCAAAATGTGGATCACCAATGGCGGTGATGCCGATGTATTAGTGGTTTATGCCAAAACCGATTTACAGGCGGGTGCCAAAGGCATGACTGCTTTCTTGGTTGAAAAAAATATGCCAGGTTTCAGCCACGGCAGCCATTTGGACAAACTGGGTATGCGCGGTTCCAACACTTACCCGCTGTTCTTTGACAATGTCGAAGTCCCTAAAGAAAACGTCCTCGGTGGTGTCGGCAATGGCACCAAAGTGCTGATGAGTGGTCTGGACTATGAACGTGCGGTTCTCAGTGCAGGTCCGCTGGGCATTATGGATGCCTGCATGGATACCGTGATTCCATATATTCATGACCGCAAACAGTTTGGTCAGGCGCTGGGTGAATTCCAGTTGATGCAAGGCAAAATGGCCGATATGTACTCGACCTGGCTGGCATGCAAGGCACTGGTTTATGCCGTCGGCGCTGAATGTGACAAGGCCGAGCATAGTCGCAGCCTGCGTAAAGATGCTGCCAGCGCAATTTTATATGCGGCCGAAAAAGCCACATGGATGGCCGGTGAAACCATTCAGACTTTAGGTGGAAACGGTTATATCAACGAGTTTGCAGCAGGCCGTCTATGGCGCGATGCCAAACTGTATGAAATTGGTGCCGGCACTTCAGAAATCCGCCGCATGCTCATTGGCCGTGAGCTTTTTAACGAAACAGCCTAAACCTTAATACTGAGAATAAAACAAGGATGTTCGTCATGAATCAGTTACAGAGCAAAATCAATATTCGTAGTGAAGAGTTTAAAGCCAACCAGACTGCCATGCTGCAACTGGTGGATGACCTGAAGCAGAAAGTTGAAAAAATTGCCTTGGGTGGTGGAGAAACTGCCCGCCAGAAACACCTTGACCGTGGCAAACTGTTACCGCGTGAACGGATTAACCAGCTGATTGACCTGGGCAGCGCTTTTCTGGAAATCGGTCAGCTGGCTGCCTATCAAGTCTATCAGGATGATGTGCCTGCGGCTGGTGTGGTCGCTGGTGTGGGTCAGGTCAATGGTGTGACCTGCATGATCGTGGCCAATGATGCTACGGTGAAAGGCGGTACTTATTATCCGCTGACAGTGAAAAAGCATTTACGCGCACAGGAAATTGCCGAACAGAACCATTTGCCATGTATTTATCTGGTGGATTCAGGCGGTGCATATTTGCCTTTACAGGATGAAGTATTTCCGGATCGTGATCACTTCGGCCGTATTTTCTACAATCAGGCGCGTATGTCGAGCCAAGGTATTGCTCAGATTGCAGTGGTGATGGGCAGCTGTACTGCCGGTGGTGCTTATGTGCCTGCCATGTCGGATGAAACCATTATTGTGCGCAACCAGGGTACGATTTTCCTGGGTGGCCCGCCGCTGGTCAAAGCTGCAACTGGTGAAGTGGTGTCGAGTGAAGACCTCGGTGGCGGTGATGTACATACCCGTTTGTCTGGTGTTGCCGATCATCTGGCAGAAAGTGATGAGCATGCCCTTGCAATTGCCCGCAACATTGTGGCAAATCTGAACAAAAAGCCCAACAAGACCGCAGAGGAAATTGAGGCACCACGCTTTGACAGTTCAGAACTGTACGGCATTATTCCTTGTGATGCCCGCAAGCCTTTTGATGTGCGTGAAGTGATTGCACGTATTGTTGACGGTTCACGCTTTGACGAATTCAAGGCGCGTTTCGGCACGACTCTGGTGACCGGTTTTGCCAAGCTTTATGGGATGCCAGTCGGGATTATTGCCAATAATGGCATTCTGTTTTCCGAGTCTGCACAAAAAGGCGCACATTTTATTGAATTGTGTACCCAGCGCAATATTCCGCTGATTTTCATTCAGAACATTACCGGTTTTATGGTGGGTCGCCAGTATGAAAATGAAGGCATTGCCAAGAACGGTGCCAAACTGGTGATGGCGGTGGCCAATGCCAATGTGCCAAAACTGACCTTGGTGATTGGCGGTTCTTTTGGTGCCGGCAACTATGGCATGTGTGGCCGTGCTTATTCGCCACGCTTTATGTGGACCTGGCCTAATTCTCGAATCTCGGTCATGGGCGGTGAGCAGGCTTCAAGTGTACTTTCGACCCTCAAACGTGATCAGATTGAGCAAAAAGGCGGTAGCTGGTCAGCTGAAGAAGAAGATCAGTTTAAACAGCCTATTCGTGATCAATATGAACGTCAGGGTCATCCTTATTATGCTTCAGCCCGTTTATGGGATGACGGTGTGATTGATCCGGCACAATCGCGTGAGGTGCTGGCCTTAAGTCTGGCTGCAGCGATGAATGCGCCAATCCAGCCAACCAAGTTCGGCGTGTTCCGTATGTAAGAGGTGACGACAATGGATTATCAGTTTTTACAGCTCGAACAGCAGAATCAGGTGGCAACGGTTTGGATCAACCGTGCTGAACTGCACAATGCCTTTAATACTCAGGTCATTGAAGAATTATATGCCTGCTTTCAGTCTTTAAATGCACGTGATGATGTGCGCGTGGTGATTCTGGCCGGACGAGGCAAAAGTTTCTCGGCTGGCGCTGATCTGAACTGGATGAAACAGGCCGGTCAGGCCTCACAAGCCGACAATGAAGCCGATGCCTTAAAACTGGCGAAAATGCTGCAAAGTCTGGCGACCTTAAAACAGCCGACCATTGCCCGGGTACATGGGATTGCCTTTGGTGGCGGTATGGGTCTAGCCTCGGCCTGTGATATTTGTGTGGCTAGCACCGATGCCAAATTTGCCACCTCAGAAGTACGTTTAGGTCTGGCCCCATCCACCATTAGCCCGTATGTTATTCGGGCGATTGGTGCCCGTCAGGCGTCACGTTATTTCCTGACTGCCGAGCGTATTTCAGCGGAACAGGCCAAAAACATTGGACTGGCACATGAAGTGACTGCCCCAGAGCAGCTCGACAGCAAAATTGATGAAATTACGGAAGCCTTATTGCTCGGTGGGCCAGCAGCACAACATGCCTCTAAACAGCTGATCCAACTGGTTGACCAGCAAGTTTTGAGCGAAGATTTACTGCTGAAAACAGCACAGCATATTGCCCATGTTCGCCAGGGAGATGAGGCGAAAAATGGCCTGAATGCATTTTTGAACAAACAAAGCCCGGCCTGGATCAAGACCACGGCATAACAACAAGAAGGATCCTACAATGTTTGAAAAGATTTTAATTGCCAACCGTGGCGAAATTGCCTGCCGTATCATTCGTACAGCAAAAAAATTAGGGATTGCCACCGTTGCCGTCTACTCCGATGCCGATGCGCAGGCACAGCATGTCAAACTGGCAGATGAAGCGATCCATATTGGTGAATCACCGGCAGCACAAAGTTATTTGCAGATTGAGCGTATTATCGAGGCTGCAAAAACCACGGGTGCCCAAGCCATTCACCCGGGCTATGGTTTCCTGTCTGAAAATGACCAGTTTGCCCTGGCCTGTCAGGACAACAATATTGTTTTTATTGGTCCGCCAGTCGAGGCTATTTTGGCGATGGGCCTCAAAGCCACCTCTAAAGCATTGATGGAAAAAGCCGGTGTGCCTTTAACTCCGGGTTATCATGGTACCAATCAAGATGCCGATTTTCTGAAGCAGCAGGCAGACAGTATTGGCTATCCGGTGCTGATTAAAGCCAGTGCCGGCGGTGGCGGTAAAGGCATGCGTCTGGTCGAGCGCAGTGAAGACTTTTTAGGTTCGCTGGCTTCCTGTAAAAGTGAAGCACGTTCCAGCTTTGGCAATGACGATGTGCTGATTGAGCGTTACGTGGTACAGCCACGTCATATTGAAGTGCAGGTATTTGGTGATACCCACGGTAATTATGTACATCTGTTCGAGCGTGATTGCTCGGTACAACGCCGTCACCAGAAAGTGCTGGAAGAAGCGCCTGCACCGAAAATGCCGGAAGATAAGCTTGAAGCGATGCGTCAAGCTGCCATTGACGCTGCGCGCGCAGTCAACTATGTCGGTGCCGGTACAGTCGAGTTTATTGTCGAGCAAGACGGTACGGCCTATTTCATGGAAATGAACACCCGTCTACAGGTCGAGCATCCGGTCACAGAAATGATTACCGGTCAGGATTTGGTGGAATGGCAATTACGTGTGGCTTTCGGTGAGCCTTTACCAAAGCAGCAACATGAATTGCAGATTCATGGTCATGCCCTTGAAGCGCGTGTTTATGCCGAAGAACCGGAAAAAGGCTTTATCCCGGCAATCGGCCAGATCAGCTATTTACATTATCCGGAGCAAAGTGACTGTGTACGTGTCGATAGCGGTATTGTCGAAGGCGATGAAATCAGCACTTATTATGATCCGATGATTGCCAAACTGATTGTCTGGGGCAAAAACCGTGAAGCAGCCCTAACCCAGATGCATCATGCACTGGGCCAATTCCATGTCGATGGTCTGGGTAATAATATCGCCTTTTTAGATCGTCTGGTGCTGTGTGACTCATTCAAAAATGCACATTTAGATACTGGTCTGATTCAGCGTGAAGAAGCATGCCTGCTCCCACCTTCTACAGAGATTGATGCCGAGCTTGTGATCAGTGCTGCATTGATTGAACTCCTGTCACGTCAGGCGCAAAATCCGCTTCCAAACAATCCGGTCTGGCAGCACAGCTCATTCTGGCGCCTCAATCAGCAAAATACTCATCGCATCAAATTACAATGCAATAATCAATTGTGCGAGGTTCGCTTTACTACACTGGATGAAGGCTTTTTGGCCACTTATGCGGATCAATGTGTAGAGCTTAGAGGAAAACTGCTGGATAGGCATTTACTTCAGCTGAATCTTGGTGTGAGACAGCAAAAACTGGCTTTTAGCCGGACTGAACATGGCATTACCCTATTCCAGAACGGGCAAAGTCATAAATTCAGTTATTTAAACACTGATTTTAATGGTCAAGATGAGCAAGGCACCGAAAACAACCTGACTGCGCCAATGCCGGGCGTCATTACCCAAGTTCTGGTTTCTGCCAATGATAAGGTAAAAAAAGACGATGTGCTGATGACGCTGGAAGCCATGAAAATCGAATATTCGATTCGTGCACCCCATGATGGCATTGTCGCAAGTTCATACTTCCAAAAAGGTGATCAGGTCAAGGCGGGTGATGAACTGGTGGAGTTCCAGCCACTGGCGGAGGAAGTCGCATGACAGATTTTGTCAAGATTGTCGAAGTCGGGCCACGGGATGGCCTGCAAAATGAAAAAACACCTTTGACATTGGATGACCGGAAAAACCTGATTCTGGACCTGATGAAAACCGGTTTACAGGCCATTGAAGTGGGTTCCTGTGTTTCAGCGAAATGGGTACCACAAATGGCAGACAGCGATGTGCTGTTTGCCAGCCTGTCTAAAGATCCGAATATTCAGTTCAGTTTGTTAACCCCAAACATGAAAGGATTTGAATCTGCCTTGGCTGTAGGTTGTAAAGAGGTTGCGGTATTTACCGCAGCTTCTGAAAGCTTTACCCGCAAGAACATCAACTGCTCGATTGATGAAAGCTTTGAAAAATTCAGCGATGTAATGAGTGCTGCCAAAGCCAATGATATTAAGGTGCGCGGTTATGTGTCCTGTATGGTGGACTGTCCTTATGAAGGTGCCATTGATCCGAAGCAGGTGGTCAAAGTCACTCAACGCTTACTCGATATGGGCTGCTATGAAGTGTCTTTGGGTGAAACCATTGGGACGGCCACGCCTGATCGGGTGAAAAAAGTCTGGGAGGCCTGTCTGGCTGAACTTGATGCTCAAGTTTTGGCAGGACATTTTCATAATACTTATGGCATGGCGATTGCCAATATTTACCAGTCATTATTGCAAGGTATTCGGGTATTTGATTCCTCCATTGCTGGCCTCGGAGGATGTCCGTATGCCAAAGGGGCCTCAGGGAATGTCTCGACCGAAGACCTGTATTATCTGCTCTCGAATATGGGCTTTGAAACCGGAATTCAACTGGATGCCCTGATGCAGGCCAGCCGCAATATCAGTGCAGTCTTGCAGCGCAATAATCCCTCCAATTATGCCAATGCCTATTGGCAAAAAGCCTGTGCTTAAAGCAGCCTAATTTGGACCTGAAAAGTCCTCAAGGATATAAAACCGCAGATCTTCTCAAACGAGCTGCAAGAAAAAAATAAATCGAGGTAACAGATGGCAAATAAAGTATATGACAGTGCAGAAGCCGCTTTAGACGGCGTGGTTCAGGATGGACAGACCCTGGCCGTAGGTGGTTTTGGTTTGTGCGGTATTCCGGAAGCACTGATCGCAGCCTTAAAAGAAACTGGGGCAAAAAACCTGACCTGTATTTCCAATAATGCTGGCGTGGATGGCTTTGGTCTGGGACTTCTGCTGGAAACCAAACAGATTAAAAAAATGATCTCCTCTTATGTCGGTGAAAATAAGGAATTTGAACGTCAATACTTAAGCGGCGAACTGGAAGTGGAATTAACTCCGCAAGGCACCTTGGCCGAAAAATTACGCGCAGGTGGCGCAGGCATTCCGGCTTTTTATACCGCGACGGGTGTCGGCACAGTGATCGCTGAAGGTAAGGATGTCCGTGAGTTTCATGGCAAGTCTTATATTCTGGAAGAATCTCTAACTGCCGATGTTGCGCTCGTCAAAGCCTATAAAGCCGATAAAGCGGGTAATTTAATTTTCCGTAAAACCGCCCAGAACTTTAATCCGGTCTGTGCCATGGCTGGCAAAGTGACCATTGCTGAAGTGGAAGAAATTGTCGAAATTGGCGTACTGGATCCGGACGAAATCCATCTTCCGGGAATTTATGTGAACCGGATTGTGCTGAATGCTCAACCGGAAAAACGTATTGAACAGATGACCTTAAAGGCGGAGGCTTGATCATGGCTTGGACACGTAATGAAATGGCGCAGCGCGCCGCTCAAGAGCTTGAAGATGGTTTCTATGTCAATCTCGGGATTGGCCTGCCCACGTTAGTCGCCAACTATATTCCGGAAAATATCAATGTCTGGCTGCAGTCGGAAAATGGCCTGCTGGGGATTGGCGAATTTCCAACTGAGGAAACTGTCGATGCCGACCTGATCAATGCCGGCAAACAAACCGTGACTGCACGTAAAGGGGCTTCATTTTTCTCCAGCGCTGACTCCTTTGCCATGATTCGTGGCGGTCATGTCAATATCGCCATTCTGGGAGCCATGGAAGTTTCAGCCCAAGGCGATCTAGCGAACTGGATGATTCCCGGTAAAAAAGTTCTCTCAGCCACATCTGCTGCTGTGCTTGAGTTTCGGGCGCGGACTGATCTAGAATTTGGTTGACCGTTTCAATATCAATCATTCCCGGCAAAGGACGTGACTGACGCTTCAGCTGAAAATCATCGG
>NZ_SMTB01000087.1:0-11293 GCF_006864105.1 Acinetobacter sp. RF14B
AAGTCAACCAGTAAATCCGATTATTTTTAAACTCATTCAAGACACCTAAACTCAACACCTTGTGCTAAATCCTTGTTTCCTAACAAGTTTTAATCTTCATCACTGCCGATGGATGTGCATTCTACAGCATTTAAGAGAGCTTGCAAGTACTTTTTTTACATAAATATTACGAATGGTGTATTTTTATACTAATTTACCGGAACTGCATCTTTTTGCTCTATTATTACTCAAAGAATTTCATTAAAATGCGAACTAATCCTCATTTTTTAAACATTTTCATGCACAACTCACTCAGAAAGTTATTTTTACTAGTAATAGCTATAACCTTCTGTTTTAGTTTAAAAGCCAACTCGGTTCAAAATTCTTATCAAATCACAGTTTCTATACTCAGTTATGTGAAGTGGCCTGTATCCACCCCAAAGCTGTGCGTCTTAGATGACGGCAATGCTTATACCCAGCTTAAAAATCAGCTCAGACACTCCAATCTCCTCATGGAGACTAAATTACTTACAAGTAATCAAATTAAAAATACCATTTGTCATGCAGTTTTTTTTAGTCAGTCTACTCCAGAATTTGAACAACACATTATTAATCAATCTGCGAATAAGCAGGTCATTACCTTCAGCACCTCAAATGTAGAATGTGAAATTGGTAGCACGTTTTGCCTCATGTATTCCAAATCGGGGAATGCCATTTTCAAGGTGAATCTGGATAGTTTGACTCGCTCCAAAGTGCATATAGATCCCCGTGTATTACTGCTTGCACGTAATCAGGAGTGATATGAATGATTAATAATTTTTATAAATCAACCTCCTTACAACAGTTATTCAAGAAATCACAATTTACAATTTTTGCTATTACTTTTCTGATTTCGACTTTAACCTTGGTCAGCATTTCAGTGCTGACTGTAGAATCTTCTGCAAAGCAGAGTCTGCAATTGATCAGTCAAACAGCTGCTGAACGTATTCAACCTGCTCTGGTTTTTAATGATCGAGTGACTATTTCTAAAATACTGATTGAATACACCAACGATTATCATATTCGCTATATTGGGCTATACGACCAGAAGCAAAACCTGTTAGCGAAAAGCCAAAAAGACAATGATTACTATTATCCGCTACAAGCTTTGTTTGATCGCATTTTTCTGAGTGAAGCTATAGAGGTCCCTGTTTACCATCTCGGTAAAAATATCGGTACAGTGGTTGTATACGGTAGTTCCGCACAAATACTAAGTTTTATTATCAAAGTATTTTTCGGTCTGATGGTGGGCATACTGTTCATTCTTTTCACTTTAGCCAAGTCCGTTAATTCAACTTATCGCTTTATTATGCAATCGATTTCGCCACTGATTCAGATTGCCCATTTAATCAATCAACAAAATGCGTACAATCTGCGCTTTCCCCAAAATGATATTAAAGAATTCAACGAATTGAATATGGTATTCAATCATTTGTTAGAAGAAATTCAAGCCTGGAATACTCATTTGCAAAACGAAAACCATGCGCTTTCTCATCAAGCCTTGCATGATTATCTTACAGAACTCCCTAACCGCAATTACTTTTATCAAGAGTTAAGCAAGCTGTTTAGCAGAATTCCCCCTGCGCCTTCTGCCCTTATTTATGTAGATAATAATAATTTTAAACAGATCAATGATGAATATGGGCATGTGATTGGAGATGAGGTCCTGAAGGAAACAGCCAGAAGATTAAAACACAATATACGCCAGACCGATTTTGTGGCTCGTCTCGGCGGAGATGAATTTGCCATTATTCTCCATGATATGACCCGCGTGGATCAATTGACTTCAATCGCTAAAAACCTTATTCAGTGTTGCGAGGAGCCTTTAATCCATAATGGACAAATAATTTCTTTTAGCTTTAGTTTAGGTATATCCATCAGTATTAATGCTGCTGATGCAAAAGAATTAATCATGCAAGCCGATCAGGCCATGTATCAAGCAAAATCATTAAAACACCACTGGTGTATTTACCAAAAATGATCACAGGTAAGACTATGCATATGATAAAAACTTCAATTATTCTTCTACTTACCACCTTGTTAAGTGCCTGCTTAAGCTTTGGGCCACTTAATTATCAACAAACAAAAATGTTGAAAAAGGAAGGTTTTGTGCTAACAGAAGAGGGCTGGAGTCTAGGCTTACCAGAAAGCCTGATTTTCAGTTTTGATCATTTCATTATTACTGCCCAGCAAAACCAGGAGCTCACCCGGCTGGCACAACAGCTTAAAAGCTATAAGCTGGAAAAGCTGAACATTATTGGCCATACGGATGATATCGGTGACCCCACCTATAACCTAGAGCTCTCTAAAAACCGTGCATCCAATGTGGCAGATATCTTCCTTCAACAAGGTTTTAATCCTAAAAACATTCAGGTTATCGGGCGCGGTTCATCACAACCTTTGGTTCCCAACAACTCAAATAAAAACCGTGCTGAAAATCGAAGAGTCACTATTATTATCGTGCCTTAAAAGTATGTCTTGTTGAAAGCTCCCCTTGGAGCTTTTGGTTTTTATAAAATTTCAGACACAAAAAAACCGCTTTACGCGGTATCTTTTATTTCAACCATCTTTGTATAGATGGTCGGAGCAGTAGGATTCGAACCTACGACCCCCTGGTCCCAAACCAGGTGCACTACCAGGCTGTGCTATGCTCCGATTTCAACTTTAAAAGTTGGGGTGAATGACGGGATTCGAACCCGCGACAACTGGAATCACAATCCAGGGCTCTACCAACTGAGCTACATCCACCATTACATTTGGTTCTTGATATCAAGCGACCAAATGGCGCGCCTGACAGGATTCGAACCTGTGACCATCCGCTTAGAAGGCGGATGCTCTATCCAACTGAGCTACAAGCGCGTTACTGATGTAAACATCATTTGCCTTGAAGAATTGGTCGGAGCAGTAGGATTCGAACCTACGACCCCCTGGTCCCAAACCAGGTGCACTACCAGGCTGTGCTATGCTCCGATTCATCTCAGCTTTTGTATCGAACTATCGTTCGGTACGGTGTGCATTCTAGGCGTGACGCCCAAAGACGTCAACACCTATATTTAAAAAAAATCAAAAAAACACTTCAAGCGTTTATTTATCAAGCATTTCAGACATTTTTTATACAAACCCTAGCGCTTTAAGCTGGCACTAAAATTCAGCATACGATCTAAAGGCAGCTTTGCACGCTGCGCCAGCACAGGATCTACCTGAATTTCCTGATTACGCTGTTGCAGAACCTGTAAAATTCCATCCAGTTCATTCATCGCCATCCATGGACAGTGGGCACAGGAACGGCAAGTTGCGCCTTCTCCGGCAGTCGGCGCCTCAATCAGGATTTTTTCTGGAACAGCCTGCTGCATTTTATAGAAGATACCGCGGTCTGTGGCTACGATCAGACGTTGATGTGGCAATGTTTGTGCTGCTTTAATCAGCTGTGAAGTGCTTCCAACTGCATCGGCAACATCTACCACCGATTCTGGTGATTCAGGATGAACCAGAACCGCTGCATCAGGATACATCGCTTTCATCTGAGCAATGCCACGCGAACGGAACTCCTCATGCACAATACATGAACCATCCCAAAGCAACATTTCTGCACCTGTTTTTTTCTGGATATAGCGTCCCAGGTGTTGATCTGGCGCCCAAATGATTTTCTCACCCAAGCTATCTAAATGCTCGACAATCTCAACGGCACAGCTAGAAGTTACCACCCAATCGGCGCGCGCTTTCACAGCAGCTGATGTATTGGCATATACCACTACTGTATGATCAGGATGTGCATCACAAAACTTGCTAAACTCATCAACTGGACAGCCCAGATCCAGTGAGCAGGTCGCTTCAAGTGTCGGCATTAACACGGTTTTTTCAGGAGAAAGAATTTTCGAGGTTTCCCCCATGAATTTAACTCCGGCCACAACCAGAGTGGATGCCGGATGGTCTCGTCCAAAACGTGCCATTTCTAGCGAATCAGAGACACAGCCTCCAGTCAGTTCAGCCAGTTCCTGAACTTCAGGATCGCAATAATAATGTGCGACCAATACAGCATCCTGCTTTTCAAGCTCTGCCTTGATCTGTGCAAATTTTTCCTGTTTTAGCTGTTCAGTCAGCTGATGTTCCTTAGGTTCACCTAAACGGTCTAAATGCGCCTGCACAATCGACTTTGCTTCATTGGCTATTAAATTGGTCGCATTATTCATAACAACATCTACTCTTTTATCTTTACTGCTTGCCCCAAAGGCAACCATTTACCCTATTCACCGGCCAGATGTGGCGGTCTGCTATTTTTGACCGGTCATTAAAACATTTGAGATATAAAAAAGCCCCCACGCGAGGAGGCTTGAGCAATCATCTGCACTATGAACGATAATCTGCATTAATCTTGACATAATCATAAGACAGATCACAGGTATATACTGTGTCTTTTGCCTTACCACGTCCCAGATCCACACGAATCATCATTTCAGCCTGCGCCATGACACGCGCACCCGCTTCTTCAGTGTAGTCAGCTGCTGCACCACCATCTTTGCAGATTTGTACATCATCTAACCAAACCTGAATTTTTGCAACGTCTAAATGCGCCACACCGGCATAACCAATCGCCGCCAGGATACGCCCCCAGTTTGGATCAGAAGCAAAAATAGCGGTTTTCACCAATGGAGAGTGGGCAATACTATAAGCAACATCACAGCATTCCTGAGTATTGGCACCGCCTTCTACCGCTACAGTAATAAACTTGGTCGCCCCTTCACCATCACGCACAATCAGGTGCGCTAAACGCTTCATGGTACGCATGAGCACTTCTAGAACCACGGCATAACGCGGATCTTCAACAGAAGATATTTCCGTGCCTCCCGCCTGACCAGTTGCAATAAAAATACAGGAGTCATTGGTAGAGGTATCGCCATCGATAGTAATACGGTTAAAGGATTGATTAACTGTGATGGAAAGTAACTGTTGTACCAGTTCACGGCTAATCGGCGCATCCGTCGCCACATAGCCCAACATGGTCGCCATATTTGGACGAATCATCCCGGCACCTTTGGAAATACCCGTCATGGTATAGCGAATACCATCCATCTCGAACTGTTCAGAAGCACCTTTTGGCGTGGTATCTGTGGTCATGATTCCAGTTGCTGCATCTCCCCAGGCATCATCACGCAATGACGCCAGCGCCGGCTGCAAGCCACTAAGCAAACGCTCTATAGGCAACTGTTCACCAATCACTCCGGTTGAGAACGGTAACACCTGTTCTGGGTTCACTCCAGCAAGCTTTGCTAGCTGGGCGCAGGTGGCTTCTGCATTGGCCATACCCGTCGCACCAGTGCCTGCATTCGCGTTTCCGGTATTAATGACTAAATAGCGTGGATTTCCCGCTGCCAGATGTGCCCTAGAAACATGCACCGGCGCTGCACAAAATGCATTTTGGGTAAATACACCTGCAACATTGGAGCCTTCAGCTAGCTCAAATACCACCAGGTCACGTCGGTTCTGGTAGCGTACATAGGCTTCTGCCGAACCAATTTTCACCCCTTTTACCACATGCATCTGTGGCATAGATACGTCACCAACTGCCATTTCTCATTGTCCAATGTTGAAGTTTATAAAAAGACAGCTTAGTTGATCTGGAATAAAAAATCGAGCCAAAGCCCTGCAATGTATGGTGATTTATCATAGGTTTTCACAATAAAAAACCAGTCTCAGGGACTGGTTTTTTAATTTCTGAAAAAATTCAGACTTAGTTTTTTGCAAGTTGCGCTGCTTCACTCAGTAAAGCCTGTTTGGCCTGCTGCTGGCTGGCTGCCGAAAGCGCTGGGTTAGATGCCACAATGCGATCGGCATTGGCCGCATTTGCAGCAGCAATGGCTTCAGTTTGCACCACAATCGGGCGGTTCTGGTTGTTAAACGTATAGCGGATACCCGTACGTGGACTCGCGACAGTAACTCGACCATCTGCACCCACTTCAACCTGCGTACTGGTTGGTCCAATCGCTTGCTGAACCTTAGTGAGGGTTGTTGTTCCCGTTTCTGCAAAACTTAGAGCAGGAGTTGCCAAAGCGGCCATCATGAGTGTTTGTAATACTTTTTTCATTGTCTATTCCACTTTTCGGTGCTGAATGAGCCATTTAATACCATTTAACCATCAGGACTGCAAATGGTATTCCAACTCTGAAAAATATTTATACATAAAATTTCAGAGCCCGCAAGCTCTGAGCGTCAAAGATGTTTAGAGCTTGCCATGACACTGTTTGTACTTCAGGCCTGAACCACATGGACACGGTGAATTACGGCTGGCTGGTGCTTCAAATACCGGCGCAACCGAATTGATCGGAGCATTCGGCTCAGCTCTCATCTCCTCACCTTCTGTCAGCAAGCCATCAAACTCTTCATGAGACAGTTGCAGACGCATTGCTTCTGCTTGAGCCTGTTGCTGGGCTTCCATTTCAGCCAGTTCTTCTGGCGTTGGCACATGAATACGTGACAGATCAGTCACTACATCAGATTTAATTACACCCAACATATTCACAAACAGGTTATAGGCTTCTTTCTTATATTCCTGTTCTGGGTTTTTCTGGGCATAGCCACGCAAATGGATCCCTTGACGCAGATAATCCATCGCCGCCAGATGTTCTTTCCAATGACGGTCCAGAGAGTTCAGCATGAAGTGGCGTTCCAGTGAACCGGCTGACTCAGGTCCCATCTGCTCACGACGTGAACGGTAACGATTGAGGACTTCGTCACTAATACGCTCGACCAGAGACTCTTCATCCAGACGACGATCCTGCTCCAGCCACTGGGCAATCGGCAGGTCAATCGATAATTCTTCACGCAATGCCAGTTCTAGGCCTTCAATATCCCACTGGTCATGAATCGATTCAGACGGAATATAGTTAGCAATCATGCCCTGCATCACTTCACGAATCATCTCTTCAATATAATCTTGCAGTGAGCTTTCTGCGAGAATCTCATCGCGCTGAGTGTAAATGATTTTCCGCTGTTCATTATTGACATCATCATACTTCAACAGGTTTTTACGGATGTCAAAGTTACGGGCTTCTACTTTACGCTGGGCATTTTCAATGGAACGTGACACCATTTTGTGCTCGATGGCTTCATCTTCCTGCAAGCCCATCGCACGCATCATACCGACCACGCGATCACCGGCAAAGATTCGCATCAGGTCATCTTCAAGTGATAAATAGAATCGGGATACACCCGGGTCACCCTGACGGCCAGCACGACCACGCAGCTGGTTATCAATACGGCGTGATTCATGGCGTTCAGAACCAATAATATGCAGACCACCCGAGGCTAATACCGCTTCATGATTGGCTTCCCACTCAGCTTTTAGACGTGTTTCGTCTTCAGGGGTCGGATTATCAATTTTGGCGAGTAATGCTTTCCAGTTACCCCCCAATAGAATATCGGTACCACGACCGGCCATATTGGTCGCAATAGTGACGGCACGCGGTGCACCAGCTTGCGCAATAATATCTGCTTCACGTTCATGCTGCTTGGCATTCAGAACTTCATGCTGAATGCCTGCAGCTTTTAGTTTCTCCGAAAGAATTTCAGAAGCTTCAATAGTTGCAGTACCAATCAGGATCGGGGCTACACCTGCTTCATGCACGCGCTGAATTTCTTGAATAATCGCGTTATATTTACCTTCACGATTTAAATAGATCAAATCGTTATGGTCTTTACGCACCATTGGTCGATGTGTGGGGATAATCACCACATCCAGGCCGTAAATTTCTTTCATTTCCGCAGCTTCCGTATCTGCAGTACCGGTCATCCCGGATAATTTTTTATACAAACGGAAATAGTTCTGGAAAGTCGTGGTTGCCAGAGTCTGGTTTTCAGGCTGGATTTCCAGACCCTCTTTCGCCTCAACGGCCTGATGCAGACCTTCAGACCAGCGACGGCCCGGCATGGTACGACCGGTATTCTCATCCACAATGATGACTTCACCATCATTGATAATATAATGGACGTTACGCTGATAGAGATAATGCGCACGGATTGCCGCGGTTACATGATGCAGCAGGTTCAGGTTAGCAGCAGAATAAAGACTCTCGCCCTCTGCCAGCAAGCCCATTGTAATCAGTTCACTTTCAATGGTTTCAAAACCGACTTCGGTAATTTCTACAGAGCGCTGTTTCTCATCTACCCAGAAATGCCCGCCATCCGGCACTTTTTCTTCTTTTTGTGCTTTTAATTTTGGTGGAATGCTGTTGATAGCTGCATACAACTGTGAAGAATCTTCACTTTGACCTGAAATGATTAAGGGTGTCCGTGCTTCGTCAATCAGGATCGAGTCCACCTCATCGATAATCGCATAAGGCAGGCCACGCTGTTTTTTCTCAGCCAGCGAGAATACCATGTTGTCGCGTAAATAATCGAAACCGAATTCGTTGTTGGTTCCATAGGTGATGTCGGCACGATAGGCTTCTGCTTTCTCGGCCGGATTTTGCATGGAATAAATAATTCCAATGCTTAAACCCAGGAATTCAAATAATGGACGGTTCAGCTCGGCATCACGTTGTGCCAGATAATCGTTTACCGTAATGACATGTACACCCTGACCACTAAGCGCATTCAAATAACAGGCGAGTGTACCCATCAGCGTTTTACCTTCACCCGTACGCATTTCGGCAATTTTACCTTCGTGCAAGGTAATACCACCAATCAGCTGTACATCATAGTGGCGCATGCTCATGACACGTTTAGCCGCTTCACGACAGACCGCAAATGCTTCAGGAAGTAATTTATCTAGGCTTTCACCTTTATTATATCGTTGTTTGAATTCTTCAGTTTTTGCAGATAAGTCTGCATCGCTAAGGGCAGATATCGTCGGCTCGAGCGCATTAATCTTGTCTACGATTTTACGCATGCGTTTGAGTTCACGCTCATTTTTGGTACCGAAGATTCCTCCGATCAGACTTGCCAACATGAATAGACTCTCTAAATCTTGCTTATCAAATGAATATGTTCTTAGTCGTTATTATGGTACTAGAAATTTGAACTACAAGGGTTTTAGCATAAAACCGTTGAAAAAATCTCATCCTTAGTTCTAGCCCTGAAACCTAAGGCAAAATAATGTAGCAAATTTTGACTGGGCAATATAGTCAATTAGCTGACTGTTTTTGCTGATTCTGAATAGAAGGATAGTCTTCTTATGAAAAATTTGTATAAGCAATTCTAAAAACACTATTTTCCAAGATAAATAAAATGGTTCATATTGATTCTTATCCTTCTATTATAAGATCAATTGAGGCAAACATATGAGTTTACGTTTAGGTGATACTGCACCCAATTTTGAACAGCAATCCAGTGCAGGCTTAATTAATTTTTATGATTTTTTAGGTGATAGCTGGGGCATTTTATTTTCACACCCTGCAGATTATACCCCGGTCTGCACAACAGAACTTGGCTATACCGCAAAACTCAAAGATGAGTTTGACAAACGTGGGGTTAAAGCCATTGCCCTTTCTGTCGATGATGTTGAATCTCATCAGGGCTGGATTAAAGATATTAATGAAACTCAGGCAACTACGGTCAATTTTCCGATTATTGCCGATCAGGACCGTAAAGTTTCTGAACTCTATGACTTTATTCATCCCAATGCCAGTGAGACTTTAACTGTTCGCTCCCTGGTCATTATTGATCCCAATAAAAAAGTACGTTTGATCATTACTTACCCTGCATCTACTGGACGTAACTTTCATGAAGTTTTACGGGTGGTAGATTCCTTACAACTCACCGATCAACACAAAGTGGCCACTCCAGCCAACTGGCAACAGGGAGATGATGTGGTGATTGTTCCTTCATTACAAGATGAGGAAGAAATCAAGCAGCGTTTTCCTAAAGGTTATAAAGCGGTCACTCCATACTTAAGACTAACGCCTCAGCCTGAGTAGGGCTAAGCCATGCCCAGTTCTACCTTGAGGGGAAGCTATGTCATAGAGTAGAACTGGGGGAAAAAAATAAAATTAGAACTCTATACACTAAGCTTAAGACCTCAGGAAGCATTTTAATAAGTCGCTGAAAATTTTAATTTTAATAGCCTGATCGAAACGATATGGATATGAACAGATTTGGTATCTTTTATTCCCTGCGTTGGGATAAACCTCCGTACATTGATCAATGTACGGAGGTTTTTTATTTTTATGCCGTGTTCAGAACAGCAAACTGCTCGCCTAGAAGGATTTTCAGCTGCATCATGTGCCAATACATACCTGAACACTGGATCGGGAAGATTTATTAAAAGTGATGAGGGAAATCCAGCGGGCTCGCCAGAACAATGAAAAGGTACTCCTCTATTGCTACTACGGCTCTGACCGTACCGCTGCCAGTATTACCCTGTACTGGATTATTTTCCAGCACTGCTCAATTGAAGACGCTGGGCATGAAGTGAAATACAGCGGTTATGGCTTTCACATGACTGGGCACAATATTGAGAAAGTATTTAGCCCTGAACATGTAAAATGGATCCGGGTGTAACTCTCGGATCCATCTACAACTTCAAGGTGGTAATCAATTATTGACGCTTGTCCAAAGGTACCCAGTCAATCACCCAAGCAGACTTCATATTCAGGCTGGCATCAGATGCAATCTTCTTACGGGCCGCATCCGCAGCTTCACGGTCCTTGGATGGACCAACCATAATACGAATCCCTTTGGAGGTTGGACTTTTAGTCACTTTATAGCCTTTGGCACGCAGCTTGGCTGCCACAGCATCGGCATTGGCTTCGTTGGCGGCCAAAGCCACCTGTACCATCCATTGCTTGCTGTCCTCTCCTTCTAACAGCTTGCGTGCCTGCTCGGCTTCTGCCTTTTTCTTGGCTTCTTCTGCCTTACGTTTTTCTTCCGCCTCTTTACGTTCAGCTACTCGACGCTCTTCTTCAGCCTTTTTCTTAGCCTCATCGGCTTTGCGCTTTTCTTCTGCCGCTTTACGTTCCGCTTCTTTCTTCTCGGCAGCTTTGCGAGCTTCAGCTGCCTTTTGAGCTTCTTCAGCTTTACGCTTTTCTGCTAAAGCCTGACGTTCAGCTTCTTTTTTAGCTGTCTCAGCTGCTGCATTATTCTTTTGCTGGGCGAGTTTTTGCTGCTCCAGCTTCTTTTGTGCCGCAGCTTTTTCTTCAGCCAGACGTTTCTGCTTGGCCTGTTCATCGTCAACCAATTCAGGTGGAATATTATCCGAACTTTGCTGGCCCAAGCGATGAGCATTGAGTGCTGCATACTCTTCTGCGGCCTTACGGGCCGCATCGGCCTCGGCCTGTTGCTG
>NZ_SMTB01000088.1:0-10595 GCF_006864105.1 Acinetobacter sp. RF14B
GCCTGTGCCCGCATGCTGGGTGCCGAGCAAATTTTTATGGTCGATCACCATCCTTATCGCCTGCGTTTTGCCCATCAGACCTATGGAGCGATTCCGGTTAATTTTGATGAGGTCGATGCGGCAGAATTTATCATCCAGAATACTGCCGGTCATCGGGGTGTAGATGCCGTGATTGATGCGGTTGGTTTTGAAGCCAAAGGCAGTCTGGTAGAAACCGTGATGACCAATCTGAAAATTGAAGGTTCCAGTGGTTTTGCCCTACGCCAATGTATCGCCGCAGTACGTCGCGGTGGGGTGGTGAGTGTGCCGGGAGTTTATGCCGGACCAATTCATGGCTTCCTGTTTGGGGACGCTTTTGATAAAGGCTTGACCTTTAAAATGGGACAAACCCATGTGCATAAATTCCTGCCCGAATTGCTGGAGCATATTGAAAATGGCAATCTTTCGCCAGACGTGATTATTACCCACCGCATGAAGCTGGAAGAAGCGGCGGAAGCCTATCGTATTTTTGATCAACGTGAACAGGATTGTCGTAAAATTATTCTGACGCCATAAAGACCGCTTCAGCCAGCAAGCAAAAAGCGCCCCGAAAGGCGCTTTTTTAGTCTGAGCTTTATCCTGAGCAATCAGGTATCAATATCGGCATTCAGGGCATTTTCTTCAATAAAGGCACGACGCGGTTCAACATCATCGCCCATCAAACAAGAGAACATACGGTCCGCTTCAATCGCATCCTGTACCGTCACCTGTAACATATGACGGTTTTCAGGGTCCATCGTGGTTTCCCAGAGTTGATCGGCATTCATCTCGCCCAGACCTTTATAACGCTGGATCATCATACCGCGGCGTGAGTCTTGCAGAATATGCTGCCAGACCTGATGGAAATTACTGACCTGAATTTTGCGCTCACCTTTTTGTAAATAAGCCCCCTCTTCCAGCAGGCTAAACCAGCTTTTCGAGTTTTTCAATAAGCGCGCATACTCACTTGAACCGAGCAAACCAGCATCAATCAGATAATGATGCGGCAAGTTATGCACATAAATAGTGATTCGAGGTAACCAGCTCGCCACTGTTTGATCATTCAGTTCTTTTTCAAAGCGTTCCAGGCTCAGTTCAGGACGTAAGCCAGGCTGAATGCGCTCAATTGCTGCACGCAGCTGTTCACCCCAGCGGGTAACATAGTCCTGGTCTTCAAGCTGATCTAGCTTAAAGGCCTCGATTGAAATCAGGGCATCCAGCAGGCTGGCAGGATAACGCTGGGTCAAACGTGCCAAACTCTTTTGCGAGGTTTGGTAGTCTGCAATGACATTCGCCAGTGCTTCACCGCGAATGGCAGGGGCTTCTGCGCTAACATGCAATTCCAGTTCATCAATGGCATTGGAAATCAGATAAGTTTCCAAGGCATCATTGTCCTTGATGTACTGTTCCTGCTTGCCTTTTTTCAGTTTGTACAGCGGTGGCTGGGCAATATAGATATGGCCACGCTCAACCAGTTCCGGCATTTGACGGAAGAAGAAGGTTAAGAGCAGTGTACGGATGTGCGAACCATCGACATCAGCATCGGTCATGATAATAATTTTGTGATAACGCAGCTTATCCGGATTATATTCTTCACGGCCAATCCCACAGCCAAGTGCAGTAATCAGGGTGCCCACTTCGGCAGATGAAATCATCTTGTCAAAGCGTGCACGTTCCACGTTCAGGATTTTACCTTTAAGCGGCAAAATCGCCTGCATCTTACGGTTACGGCCCTGCTTGGCCGAACCACCAGCAGAGTCACCCTCGACCAGATAGAGTTCAGATAAAGCCGGATCTTTTTCCTGACAATCTGCCAGCTTACCCGGCAGGCCTGCGATATCCAGAGCGCTTTTACGGCGCGTCATTTCCCGGGCTTTACGTGCCGCATCACGGGCACGTGCGGCATCAATAATCTTGCCCGCAATTGATTTGGCCGCTTGCGGATTTTCCAGCAGATATTCCGCAAAAGCCTTATTCATGGCCTGCTCAACCGCAGACTTCACTTCACTGGACACCAGTTTTTCTTTGGTTTGTGAAGAAAATTTCGGATCGGGTACTTTTACCGACACAATCGCGGTCAGACCTTCACGCGCATCATCACCTGATACGTTCACCTTCTCTTTTTTGAGCAGGTTCTCATTTTCCATATAACTGTTGAGGCCACGGGTCAGCGCAGCACGGAAACCGGCTAAATGTGTACCACCATCTTTTTGCGGAATATTGTTGGTGAAGCAGCGGACATTTTCCTGATAAGAATCATTCCATTGCAGGGCTACTTCGACACCAATGCCATTTTCAGCCATGGTCGTAAAGTGGAAGATATCATTCAGATGGGTCTTGCCTTCATTAATATATTTAACAAATTCAGACAATCCGCCTTCGAAATCAAACACATGCTCTGCATGAATACGCTCGTCACGCAACACAATGCGTACACCGGCATTTAAAAAAGACAGTTCACGTAAGCGACGTGCCAGAATGTCTACATTAAAAATGGTCTGGCTAAAGGTTTCTGTACTTGGCCAGAAACGCACATGCGTCCCGCTCTTGTCGGTCTCGCCGACCACCGTTAAGGGGAACTGCGGGTTACCATGACGGTATTCCTGCTGATGAATTTTACCCGCACGCTGGATGGTCAACTCCAGCTTGCTAGACAAAGCATTCACTACCGACACGCCTACACCATGCAAACCGCCGGAAACTTTATAGCTATTGTCATCAAACTTACCGCCAGCATGCAGAATGGTCAGAATTACTTCGGCAGCGGACACCCCTTCTTCTGGATGGATATCCGTCGGAATACCACGGCCATTATCAGAAACCGAGACAGATTCATCTTCGTGAATAGTCACGATAATTTCATCACAATGACCGGCCAGTGCTTCATCAATCGAGTTATCGACTACCTCGAAAACCATATGATGCAGGCCGGTACCATCGTCTGTATCACCAATGTACATGCCCGGACGCTTACGGACAGCATCTAAACCACGTAGTACCTTGATGCTAGAGGAATCATAAGCCTTTTCAATGGTTTGTTCTGTTTGAGAAGCAGCTTGATCTTCTGAACTCATGGTTTCTCCCTAGTAAAGTATAGGTTTATACAAAGATGGGTAAAATTAAAAAAATTATCGCACAACAACTTCAACTGTATCGTTTTCAACCCGGAATAACTGATACGAAATAGACAGATCATGGAGGTGCTTTTGTACTGATTCATGGTCTAAGGTAGTAATAAAAACTTGACTACCTAGCTGGCTCAATCGTTCAATTAAACGTTGTTGTGCAGTTAAATCTAATTCTGCTGTCACATCATCTAATAATACCACAGTTTCCTTGTTACTAGCATGCAGCATTGCGATTTGCGACAGTTTTAGCGCCATCATCAACAGTTTCTTCTGGCCGCGTGACAGAATCACATCCGCCTCCCCCAAGGGAGTTTTGAGCCGTAAATCGGCACGATGTGGACCATATTCGGTATAGCGCCGTTCACAGTCTTTTTCATGATAATGGGTCAGGTCATTCAGCAGACCAGTTTCACTATGAAAGCCTGGGCTGTATTCCAGACGAATCTCCAGATCAGGCAGTAACTGCCTTAAATCTTCCTGAAAAAAGCCTTTCCACTGTTCCACGATCGTCACCCGCTGCGCATGTAAGATCTCGCCATATTCACTCAGCATCAGGTTCCACGGCTCCAGCTCAGACAGGCTTAAGAAACGCTTGGACTTGAGCAGGCTATTACGCTGCTTCAGGGCCCGGGCATAATATTGCCAGGTATGATAAAACTCCGGTTCCACGTGGAACATCAACCAGTCCAGTAGCTGGCGACGCGGCTTGGCACCATGGTCAATAATGTCAGTACTTTGCGGATCAATCAGTTGCAGCGGGAGCAGTTTGGCCAGCTGGCCTTGGGTTGCCACCGGATCACCATTGACCTTGATCAGCTGTTCACCACTGGCCATTTTCTGCATGCCGATTTTTTCAGTCTCGGACTGGGCAAACACGATTGCATCCTGAGCACCGTACTGGATGTAGTTTTTAGGAAGATGGGTACGAAAAGAGCGGCCGCTAGCCAGTAAATGAATGGCTTCCAGTACTGAGGTCTTGCCAGAGCCATTCTGGCCATAAAAAACGTTAAACGGCTGCAATCCGTAGAGAGCAACCGTCTTCAAGTTTCGTACACGCTCAATATGTAAACGCGTAATATGCATTGTGTGGACTTATTTCTTCCAAAAGGTTTAGACGCGCATTGGCATCACGACATAGGTCTGGTCAGTCTGCGATGGGTCCTGAACCAGGACTGACTGGTTGGCCTCAGTCATGGTCATAGTGACATCTTCGCCATCCAATACCCCCAATACTTCAAGCAGATATTGGACATTGAATGACATTTCCATCGGTGCATCTGCATATTGAATCGCCAGATCTTCAATCGCTTCATCCTGCTCCGGGTTATTGGCACGTAATTGCAGGGAATCAGCATTAAAGTTCAGGAAGACACCACGTAATTTTTCATTACTGAGAATGGCAACACGTTGTAAAGATTGCTTGAACACATCATGAGCAATAATGACACGTTTATCACCACCACGCGGAATAACACGGCGATAATCGGGGAATTTGCCATCAATCAGTTTCGTAGTAAAACGTACTGTGATATCGCCCTGTTCTTTATCCCGACTCGCTACTGTAATAGTGACATTTAATAATTCACGACCAATCAGTAGGGATAACTGGTCATCTTCTACACTGAGCAAACGTTGTAATTCAGCCACCGCCTTACGTGGCACAATGGCCTGGATCGGCTGGGTCGTAGTCGCTTGCGCCACTGTCTCACACAGGGCCAGACGGTGGCCATCGGTAGTCACTGCACGCAATTGATTGGCATCAATTTCCAGCAAGGTACCAGTCAGATAGAAACGCACATCCTGTACTGCCATGGCGAAAGCAGTTTTTTCAAACAGGCGTTTCAGTTCACGTTGGGTGACGGTAACTTGGGTACCTTGCGTATTTTCAGTGCTTAAAAGCGGATAATCATCGGCAGGCAAAGTCCCGAGTACAAAACGGCTATTGCCTGATTTTAAAATACAGCGCTGATCATCAGTAATTTGCAGGTCAATTAATGCCGCAGAAGGTAAAGACTTACAGATATCAATCAGTTTGCGTGCCGGAACCGTGGTTTCCCCTGCCTGCAGGCAAGCGCCTTCGGCCAATGGGGTGCTGGCCACCAGCTCTACTTCCAGATCTGAGCCTGTCACCGTTAAGGCTTCAGCAGTGACCTGGATTTTCAGGTTGGACAGAATATTTAAGGTATGGCGACGTTCAACCGCTCCTACGACATGTGATAGAACATTCAGTAAGCTCTCTTTCGCGATTTTTAAACGCACGGTACATTCCTCTAACAACTGAAGATTAAGATAAATTTTGATTTTTTAGCAGTGTACTATGCGGCAAAATAAGCCGCATAGCAAGAACAGAATTTGAGCGTTTCCGGTTAACTTTGCAACAGGCGTTGCAGGTTTTTATAGTCCTCATTAAAGATCGGATCTTGCTCACGCAGACTTTGTACTTTCTCACAGGCATGCATCACGGTACTGTGATCGCGACCGCCAAAAGCCATGCCAATTTCCGGAAAACTGTCACCAGTCAATTCACGTGCCAGGCCCATGGCCAATTGACGTGGACGGGCATAAATCCGGGTACGTTTGGGACCGACCAGCTCCTTTAAAGGAATACGGAAATATTCACTGACGACACGCTGGATATTTTCGGTGCTGATGGTTCTCGCACGAATTGCCAATACATCTTTCAGGGATTCACGGACAACATCCAGCTCAATCGGTGTTCCTTTAAAACGGGAAATGGCCACGACCTTATTCAGTGCACCTTCCAGCTCACGTACATTGGCCACCACCTGTTGGGCAATGAACAGCGCACAGTTACGCGGCAAGTCCACACCGGTGTTTTCAGCCTTTTTCAGCAAGATTTCAATTCGGGTTTCAATATCGGGCGGTTCCACCCCCACAGACAGCCCCCAGGAAAAGCGGGAGACCAGACGCGGATCCAGTTCGGTCAATTCCTTAGGATAACGGTCCGAGGTCAGGATGATCTGTTTGGATTCATCCAGAAGTGCGTTAAAGGTATAGAAGAATTCCACCAGACTGGCTTCCTTACCGGCCAGCAAATGAATATCATCGACCAGTAACAGATCCAGAGAGCGGCAGTTTTTCTTAAACTCTTCGACTTTACCCTGCTGCAAAGAGCTGACAAAGTCCCGTACAAAGCTTTCTGCGGTCATATACATGACCCGCGCATTCGGCTTGGCCTGTAAAAGTGCATTACCGACTGCCTGCATCAGGTGGGTTTTACCCAAGCCGGTAGGCCCATATAAAAATAAAGGATTATGTTGTGATGCGCCCAACTGGGTTAATACCTTGCGACAAGTTTCAGCGGCCATCTGGTTAGAGCGGCCTTCCACAAACAAAGAAAAGGTAAATAAAGGGTTCAATTGACGCTTGCGGTTATTTTTCGCGGTGTCTTCTTTTTCTCTTTTCGGTTTGGCCACTGGCGCAGGCATCGAAGCCAACGCTGCTGTAGTGGTCGCCGGCTGTTCACTGGCAGACAGGATGACACCCGGACGGGAATCCACCAGAATTTCAACTTTACGTACCCGGCCTTCTGACAACTGTTCAGCCAGAATTGAAATCAGCTCCAGATGATGCTCTTGAATGTAACGTGTCCAATAAGGATTCGGAGCATAGAGACGCAAAGTATCATCTAACTCTTCCGCCACTAATGGGCGAATCCACATTGTAAAGACATTTCCAGAGAGCTCTTGTCGCAAGCGATTTAAGCAGTCTGTCCAAAGCATGTGAATCCCCTATTCATTCCATTGTTTATTTAAAAGATGGCCACGGCCAAAGCGGGCCGCCATTCTAACCAAGTTATCCACATCTGTCATGGCTATTTCCGCAGATTTTGTGCAAAAACAGTCCAAAATGGATAAATTTAAATTTAAAAGGCTGGTGTGGATAAGTTTATCCGCAAGCTGTGGATAAAATATATCACAAAGTTATCCACAAAGTATAAAATTAATAGAAACAGTTTTACCCACAACCTAAGTTTATGTTTATTTAGAATAAAACTACCTTTTCCACAGAAAAACCCCTCCCTAATAGTAATAAATTTAAATTTATAAATTTGAATTTATATATAAGATTCGACTTTTCTGTGGATAAACATAATTCAGTTAAATTTAAATTCAAAACCACAATCCAAATTTAAACCTGTTACAACATTGTGGATAACCATGTTGATATAAATGTTAATAACTTATATTCAAATGAATAACAACAACTTAATTTGTGTATAACTTTTAAGCAAGGGATTTTTTTAATCTATGAGATTCCTCAAAGCGATTTAGCATTGAGAACTTATTTGAAAAGAAAACCTGTTTTACATTGACAGCTTAAGCAATGAGCACTAAAATCGCGGACCTTCATAGAAAGATCTTTTTGGGAGTTTCGAGATGAAACGTACATTCCAACCATCTGAATTAAAGCGTAAACGCGTTCATGGTTTCCGTGCTCGTATGGCTACTAAAGCTGGTCGTCAAGTATTAGCTCGCCGTCGTGCAAAAGGCCGTCACAGCTTAACTGTTTAATCAGTTAGGCTTTGCCGACTTTGGGTGTTATGACAGCACTTTATGGTTTTGGCACAGAGTTACGATTACGCTGTGCTGCCGATTATAAAGGTGTCTTTGATGGTGCGCTTTTTAAAGTGCATCAACCCCATTTCTTATTTCTTGCAAAACCGTCCGAACAGCCGAACAGCCGTTTGGGTTTAGTTGTTGCTAAGAAAAAAGTGCGCCGTGCGCATGAACGAAATCGAGTAAAACGACTCGCTCGTGAAAGTTTTCGCCTGCATCAGCAGCAACTCAGTGATTTGGATATTGTGGTGATGCCCAAAATGGGGATCGATAGCGTACCGAATGCTGAACTGCATCAGCAATTACAATTTGCTTGGCAAAAACTGAACCGTCTTGCCAAAAAGCATACAAAAACAGCTCCCTCCCCACAAAAGTAGAGCGCGCCAATGGTACGTTTACTGCATTGGTTAATCCGTTTCTATCAGATTGTGATTAGTCCTTTACTGGGACCACGCTGTCGCTATATTCCTACCTGTTCGCAATATTCTCTGGAAGCAGTCCATCGACATGGTGCTGGACGTGGTGTGTGGTTGGCGACTAAACGTATTTGTCGTTGTCACCCCTGGGGTGGATCAGGATATGATCCTGTGCCTTTGAAAGCGATTCGTTTTATTTCATTTCAGCAAATAGATTCTCAAACGCTTCACGTTGCTGTACCCTTTCGTGATCGTTTAATGAACCAAAATCACTCTAACCACTTGGGGTAATACATATGCAACAATGGGCCAGGATTGCAATTCTAGGAGCCATGTTTGTTGTCGCATATTTGCTCATTTTGGCTTGGCAAAAAGATTATGGAAATGCAGAAACCCAACCGAAGCAGGAAACTGTGGTGGTTTCGCAGGAAGTATCAGCAGATTTGCCAAATAATCAGGTTGCTAGTGCAACCTCTGATGTGCCACAAGCAAATGTACCAGCGCAGCAAGCTACGGATGCTACAGCACCTGTAAGTCAGCAGCTTATTTCAGTACAAACTGACCTTTATCATCTTTGGATCAATCCAAAAGGTGGTGATATTGTTCGTGTTGAATTACTCAATCATGACAAAAACAAAGACAGTGATGAGCCTTTCGTCATGCTGGAAAGCGATGCGAAACGGACTTATGTTGCTCAGTCAGGTCTGATCGGTCTGAATGGGCCGGATAGTAGCCGCAATGGCCGTCCAATGTATGAGCTGGAAAAAACCACTTATACCTTGGCAGATGCCAAAGTCAGCAAAAATAAAGCCGGCGAAACGGTCAAAGTCTTGTCTGTACCGATGGTCTTTAAAACGGCTGATGGTGTAGAAATTATCAAGACCTTTAACTTTATCGAAGGTGAATACCCAGTCGTGGTGAATCACAAGGTGATTAACCGTAGCGGTCAAGCCTGGCAAGGTCAGATGTTTGGTCAGATCAAGCGTGATAATTCAGAAGATCCAGGCAAGTCGGATCAGGGGATTTTCACTCTGGGAACTTTCTTGGGCGGTGCCTGGGGAACACCAGATGAGCAGTATAACAAGTTGAAATTTGACAACTTTACTGAAGAAAAGCTCAGCACTGAAGCCAAGGGTGGTTGGGTTGCAATGGTACAGCACTATTTTGTAAGTGCATGGGTACCGGGTAACTTGAAACTGACCCAAGCCAATGGCGAAGCCTATAGCGCGAAACTTGAATCACGCAAGTCTACTGATGACATGAACATCATCGGTTTTACTTCACCAACTTTCACGGTGCCGGCGGGTACGGTTGCTGAAATTGATGCGACCTTCTATTCCGGTCCAAAAATCCAGTCAGAACTGAAAGACCTGGCTACGGGTCTGAATCAGACTGTAGATTATGGCTGGTTATGGCCAATTGCCAAACTGCTGTTTGTCGGACTTGAATTCTTCCACGGTCTGGTGGGGAACTGGGGCTGGGCGATCATTTTATTAACCATCTTGGTCAAATTGATCCTGTGGCCTTTATCGTCGAAGAGCTATCGCTCCATGGCGAAAATGCGTGTGATTGCACCAGAAATGCAACGTATGAAAGAAGAGTTCGGTGAAGACCGGATGCGCTTCTCTCAGGAAATGATGGCGCTGTACAAGCGTGAGCAGGTCAACCCGCTGGCGGGCTGTTTACCGCTGTTACTGCAGATGCCAATTTTCCTGGCTTTGTACTGGGTTCTGATGGAATCTGTGGAACTGCGCCATGCCCCATGGCTGCTCTGGATTCAGGATTTATCTGCGATGGATCCATGGTTTATCCTGCCATTAATCATGGGAACCACAATGTATATTCAGCAAATGCTGAATCCACAGCCTACTGATCCAATGCAGGCGAAAGTGTTTAAAATCATGCCGATCATTTTCACTGTATTCTTGCTGTTCTTCCCGGCAGGTCTGGTTCTGTACTGGATTGTGAACAACCTGATCACGATCTTGCAGCAGTCCTTGATCAATAAAGCCGTGGCCAAAGAGCGTGCCAAACGCGATGAGGCAACGCCAGTCAACTAAGTTGTACTGACGGGCTGAATAAATCCGCTTAAGATGGTAATCTTAGGCGGATTTTTTTTGGCTGTACTTTTGAGTCCTTGCAGGTGAATTTTATGCTTAACCCAACCACAACGATTGCTGCAATTGCAACTCCCCCAGGGCGTGGCGGTGTGGGGGTAATTCGCCTGTCAGGTCCAAAATCCTATGCGATTGCTCAGGCCTTAACCCAAAAAGACTTACCCAATGCCCGTTTTGCCGGTTTTCGCCAGTTTTATGATGCTGCCGGTGAGGTGATGGATGAGGGACTGGTGCTTTGCTTTCCTAACCCGAGTTCCTTTACCGGCGAGGATGTGGTCGAGTTACAAGGTCATGGTGGTCCGGTGATCCAGAATGCCCTGCTGGGCCGTTTGCTGG
>NZ_SMTB01000089.1:0-10437 GCF_006864105.1 Acinetobacter sp. RF14B
GTTGCCCTTGCGCTCCTGCTGATGCTGGTTTATGTCACCATCCGCTTTGAGTTCAAGCTGGCGATGGGTGCCGTCCTGTCCCTGTTCCATGACATCATCGTGACCATTGGTATTTTTGCGATGATGCAATGGCCATTTGATCTAACCGTTCTGGCAGCGCTTCTTGCGATTATTGGTTTCTCACTGAACGATAACATCGTAGTGTCGGACCGTATCCGTGAAAACTTCCGCAAAATTCGCGGTGCCGAACCGCTCGAGATCATCAACATTGCCCTGACTGAAACCTTGCGCCGTACCATCCACACCTCCATGACCCTATTACTGGTGGTCGTGGCCATGATGGTCATGGGGGGTGAAGGTCTGAAATGGTTCTCGATTGCAATGTTTATCGGGGTCTTTGTCGGTACCTATTCATCGATCTATATCGGGACAGCTTTTGCGCTATGGCGCGGTCTGAATCGTCAGGACTTTATTGTACAAGTCAAACCTGAATTTGAAGACGAAGACCAGCTGCCATAAGCGGTCTTTTCACCTAATCAGTGTTCAGCCCATCTTCGGATGGGCTGATTTATTTTCAATTCACACCTATCTCTCTGGCCGGTAGAATGGCCACTACCCTATGCATCTTTGCAATATCGGATTTTTTAAAACTGACCGTCCGGCTAGCATCCAGACTTTGAAACTGCAAACTGTTTTCTGTTTCAGCAATTAATTCCACCATGAGCTGTAGAGCATTGTTCAGATATAAACAGATCATGTCCTGAGGCTGGACTTGCTGTCCTGGATCACAGACCACCCAGTAACCGGGCTTTAAAGCAGGAAAATAATGCTGATCATTAACCTGAATTGCATAGTAATCAGACGCAGATAAGATTACAGGTGCTTTTCTGATAGTACCCAGCAAAGGACTTAAACGAAAAGCCTGCTGCTCAACAGTGTGCATTTGAAATAGAGCACACGATACTTGGGCGGGGGACAACTCAGTCTGCGACTCTAGGACTTGATCCAGTAACAGGGTTTCCAGCCCCAGCTGCCGTTCCAGCTCCCGCGCAGCTTTGTCCCCTATCTGGCGTTTGCTATTCAGTAATTGGGTAATATAAGACGCTGACAGGCCAAAATGCTCACAAATGTCTTTGCCATTTTTAAAGCGCTGGCTGTCAATCAGATGGTCAATGAGCTTGGCCAGATTATGACGTCTGCGCTCAAATATTTCCGTCGCACTCATACTTTTAGCTGGTTTTTTATTCTGAACAGACACCTTACAACAAAAAAGCCCGCAATTGAATTGCGGGCTTTTAAAGTATTCGATCAGAAATTAATTGCCTTGTACCAGACGGCGTGCACTGATAATTCCCGGTTGCTGCTCAAGACGGGCCAGCAGTTTGGACAGTTGCGCCAGGCCTTTTACTTCAATCAGCAATTTCATATTGGCAATACCATCGGACTCCGAGATCGTATTGACCTGCCGGATATTAATCTGATCCGAGAAAATGACCTGGGTCAGGTCTTTCAAGAGACCTCGGCGATCATAGGCCTCCACCACAATCTGTACACTTTGCCCCCGGGTTGGCTGCATTTCCCAGTCCGCTTCTACTGCGCGTTCCGGTTCCTGATTAATCATGCGCACATAGTCCGGACAAGCCACCTTATGAATGCTTACCCCACGGTTCAAGGTAATATAACCTGCAATAGACTCACCATGCACTGGTTGACAGCACTGCGCAATATGCAGTTCTACATTATCCAGACCATCGATCAGAATCCCGTGCGCTGAAAGCGTGTGACTGGCCCGTGGATTTAAAGCTGGCTTCAGCACCAGTTCCGGCTCATCCTGATCCAGATGCATATGACGGTTCACCTGATTGATCAGGGCATGCAGGCTAATATCGCCATTTACGATGCCAATCAGGATATCATCACCATTTTTTACATTAAAATGGTTACAATAATCACTCAAATCAATGGATTTTGGATGAATCGCCAGACGTGAAAGTTCTTTATTCAGTACATCACGGCCCACTTCCAGATTCTTGCTACGATCCTGCTGGCGGAACCAGTGACGCAATTTATCCCGCGCACGTGCTGTCCGGATATAGCCCAGTGAATTCACCAGCCAGTCCCGGTTCGGCTCACGGTCTTTCTTGGTCAGAATTTCAACCTGCTCACCGGTTTTTAAGGTATAGGTCAGCGGCACATAACGCTGATTGACCCGAGCGGCATAACATTTGTTCCCGACTTCAGTATGCACATGGTAGGCAAAATCCAGCACTGTCGAGCCACGTGGCAGCTCCTTAATATCCCCATCACGACTAAATACATAGATTTTTTCAAAACCTTCAAATTCTTGAATATGCTCAAAATTTTCGGTTTCATCATCTGTTTTATAGGCACTGGCCTCATTACGTTCCTGATAATGCTCCAGCACAGCACGCAAGGAATGCAAACGATGGTTAAAGGAATGATCGGTATTTTTTGAGCCTTCCTTATAGTTAAAGTGTGAACAGACCCCTAACTCTGCTTCTTCATGCATCTGATAGGTACGGATCTGCACTTCGAGTGATTTGTTTTCGGCTATTACCGCCGTATGCAAGGAACGGTAACCGTTCGCTTTAGGATTGGTAATATAGTCATCGAACTGATGTGGAATATGTCGCCAGATCTGATGAACAATCCCTAAGGTGTGGTAGCATTCCGGCACATTTTTTACCAAGACCCGTAACGCGCGAATATCATAAAGCTGGTCGAAGCTCAGGTTTTTGCTTTTCATTTTTCGATAAATCGAATAAATGTGTTTTACCCGACCACTGATTTCAGCGTCGATATTATACTCACTCAGTTCAGTACGCAGCTTATCAATAACAAACTGAATATACTGCTCACGCTCCAAACGTTTTTCATTCAATAAAGAAGCGATTTCTTTATAGCGTTCAGGCGCCAGATAACGGAAAGCCAGATCTTCCAGCTCCCATTTCAACTGGGCAATGCCCAAACGGTGGGCAAGCGGTGAGTAAATGGTCAAAATTTCCCGGGCTACCCGTTCCTGACGCTCACGCGAAGAATTAGTCAGTTCACGTAAAGCATAGGTACGCTCGGCAAGCTTGATCAAGACCACCCGCACATCTTCGGTGACCGAAATCAGCATCTTGTAAATACCGGTCAGATGTTCACGCTGGTTATTATTGAAATGGTCTTCCAGACGTTTATTCTTTTCAATCAGCTCGGACAACTTACCCATTGCGAGGGTACCTTTGACCAGGTTATGCACCTGTTCGCCAAACCTTTCCCGCACTTCTGCCAGCGGCATGACCCCTTCACGCACGGAACGATAGAGCATCGCAGCCGATAAGGTATCTTCATCCACATGCAGATGCGCCAGAATATCGGCCATTTCAATACCGGTATAGAAGGTATTGGACCGATGCTGAATCGTACTTTGCAGCTCATATTGTAATGTTAAATGAGCGACTTCCTCGAGCTGCGTTAAGGGTGCTCCATCTAATATGCCACGAACCCGCTCTAACCATTCGGTCAGATCTTGGTGTGCTTGTTCGGCATGTTCTACAGTCGTCTCCTGTGACAACTCATTGAGTCGCCCAGGCAGTTGTTCACGCACTGTGACCATACCCTTCTCCTACTTTTAGATACATCATCTCTTTAATCGTTTATTTAATTTTCTTTTTCGAACAAGGCGATCGATTCTACATGGCCGGTATGGGTAAACATATCCATCACTCCGGCCCGTTTCAGGCGATAACCCTGTTGTGTCAAAATTCCCGCATCTCTTGCCAGGGTTGCCGGATTACATGACACATAAACGATTCTTTTTGCGCCAAATTTAGGCACATACTGCATTACTTCTTCCGCTCCTGAGCGTGGTGGGTCGATTAATAATGCATCAAAACCCTGTTTTGCCCAAGCCTGCTGCGAAAAATCTTTGGTTAAATCTTGTGAATAAAACGAAATCTGTTCAATCCCATTTAATCTGGCATTTTCCCGACCACGTTGTACCATTTCTTCACTACCTTCCACGCCCACAACCCGACCTGAAGGCCCCACACAGCGTGACAAAGGTAAGGAAAAGTTTCCTAATCCACAAAACAGATCCAGAACCCTTTCGCCTTGCTGCAGTTGAAGCAAATCACATGCCAAATGGACCATCTGCGAGTTAATAGTCGAATTTACCTGAGTAAAGTCTGAAGGATTAAACCCGAATGTGACGGCGAAGTCATCAAGACCATAGTGCAAGCGTGCAGCAGCTTGCGAGTCGTCCATACGCTGCAGCGTATCCTTGCCCACAGGCTGCAAATACAGCTGCCAGCCTTTATCTAACGTAAATTGGCGCAATTGGTTGACATCTTCTGCTGATAGTTTTGCAGTTTCCCGAACCGTCAGCGCAATTTCTGTATCACCCATGGCTAATTCTATATGACCGATGTCGGCCTGACCATTTAGACTTTGGAGCAATTGTTTAAGAGCTGTAACCGAGCCGAACTCACGATCCAGAATCATGCAACGGTCAATTGAAGTCAGCCTGTTGGACTGGTTTTCACGAAATCCCACCACCAGTTGGTCTTTCTGTGCGATATAGCGCACGCCAATCCGGGCTTTACGGCGATAATCTTCACGCTGGGAACGCAAAGGCATCAGCCATTGTTCCGGCTGGATGCCTGCAAAATGTGCCAGATGCGATTGCAATACATTCTGCTTCAGCTCAATCTGGGCATCGGGATGAATGTGTTGCATATTACAGCCACCACATATCCCAAAATGCGGACAGATAGGCTGGATACGCATATCAGAAGGTGCACTCAGCAGTTCTATACTGTCGGCTTCTTCCAGCTTTTTGACTTCACGGCTAATACGGGCACGCACGGTTTCACCCGGCAGCGCATAGCGGATAAACACTTTCTTGCCGTGTTTTTCAGGCGGATGATCGGGATGGGTGCCATAGTGAGCTATGCCACGCCCTTCATGGGAAAGCGACTCAACCTGAAAAATATACTCGGATGGCTGTTGGAGACGGGGTCGAGCGCGATGTTTCATGAAAACCTAATCTGTGGAGAGTGGAAAATCAAAACGGGTAAATGCAGTCTGCTGCGCAGTTTCGCGCCAGCGGCTTAAAAAATCTGCATGCTGCGGCTGGGTCTGCAAATATTGAATGGTGCTTTGCAACAGATGCTGATAATCCGGCAATAACAGCTGCCCTTTTAGCAAAAGCCAGCGAATATATACCAGCCAGGTATTCAGAACATCGCCTTCACAATAACTGGTGATTTCAGTCCATTGCTGGTCGCGGACGTAATTCGGTATACGGTACACACCATCACCGCGTTTTCCCGGATAACCCAGCAAGTGCGCCACATCATCAAGTTTTTGAAAATGCCGCGCATGAAACATGGCCATGACATCCATCAAATCGACATGGCGCTGATGGTAACGATTCTGGTAGTTATTATAACGCTTTTGTGTGTCAATTTCGCCCTGGTCGAACAGGCTGGGGGCTGAAAGGCCATGATACATGGCACGGTATAAAATTACCGGTAAATCAAACTGTGAGCCGTTCCAGCTCACCAAGGTCGGATGGCGCTTGTCAAAAATAGACAGAAATTTTTTTAAAATCTCTGCTTCGCTGTCCTGTTCCTGACTAAAAGAAAACAGGCGCATGCCCTGCTCATCCATCCATAAACCGGAAATACAGACAATCTCATGCAGGGGCAAACGCTGAAAATCCGAACCAGATTCCTGACGGCGTAATTTGGTCAGGGCCTGCTCGAGGTCTGCCTCCGGCAGATCCAGACCAAACAGATGAGCGCCTGATTTAAGATCGGTTTGGGTTTCAATATCGAAAGTTAAAACAGGCAAGCGCATAAACGATTTCTCAACAATTATTCGGGATCTTCTACAGAGAACAGGCCGGTAGACAGATAACGGTCACCCCGGTCACAGATGATACAGACTATCACAGCGCCTGGATGCGCTTCGGCCAGCTGAATGGAGGCCCACACGGCTCCGCCTGATGAGGTGCCGGCACTAATACCTTCTTTTTGGGCCAGTTTACGCATGGTTCTTTCAGCTTCAATCTGCGGAATATCCATAATACGATCAATCCGGCTACGGTCAAAAATCGTTGGCAGATATTCTTCCGGCCAGCGACGAATGCCGGCAATGCTTGAGCCATCCGAAGGCTGCAAGCCTACAATCTGAATTTCCGGGTTCATTTCTTTCAGGTACTTGGACACCCCCATGATTGTGCCAGTCGTTCCCATGGAACTCACAAAATGGGTAATCTTGCCACCCGTCTGCTGCCAGATTTCTGGACCGGTGGTCAGGTAGTGTGCTTCGACATTATCCGGATTACCAAACTGGTTCAGAACCAGCCCCTTACCTTCTGCCTGCATTTGCAAGGCCAGATCGCGCGCGCCTTCCATACCCTGCTCTTTACTTACTTCAATCAGCTCGGCCCCATAAGCACGCATGGCATCCTTACGTTCCTGACTCATGTTATTCGGCATGATCAGCTTCATGTTGTAGCCGCGCATGGCAGACACCATCGCCAATGCAATTCCCGTATTTCCGCTGGTTGCCTCAATCAAGGTATCGCCGGGCTGGATCTGCCCGCGTTTTTCTGCCTGCATGATCATATTGTAAGCCGGACGGTCCTTCACTGAACCTGCCGGATTATTGCCCTCGAGCTTGGCCAATACAGTCGCTTGAGTATGACTTGCCAGACGCTGCAAACGCACCAGTGGCGTTTTACCCACATAATGGTCTAACAAAAATTCATCGGCTTGGAAATCGGGGTATGTATTACTCATTATTTGCACCTATATCGATGTGCGACTATTGTATGAAAAAATACTTTTCCCTGCATCCATTTCCCCTTTCTTTTTCCTTCCTACGGCTTGCAAACTGCTCCGCTTTATCAAAAATGGATTCAAAAACAGGTTTTTTCAAAAGAGTAGGTCAAATCTATGCTATTTAAAGAAAATGGCATCCAGTTATATCTTTGCATTTTTATCTGAGCAAATGTGCAGGATAGCTCTTTTATAAACCCGATGATCAGCATTTCACGGCGGCTACCTGAATAAAAATAATGCTTAAATTTTAACTGTCAATTTAAAGCATGCTAATATGCCCGACATAAGGAAAATACTGCTTAAATCATGTCAAGTATCAATAAAAAGATGTTTAAACGTCTGCACTTAAATCACGCTTATGGACAGCTGATTGCACTGATTTTTGTGCCGATTACCATCTTGGCCTGTGTAGGTGCCATTCTGGTGATTACTGAAACCTCGAATGCGGCACGTGCCCAGCAAAAGCAGATGGCGATTGCGATTATGACGCGTTTTCAGTCTACGGCAGAATATTCACTTGATATTTTAAGCCTGTATCCTTGGCAATATGATCAGGCGCACAGTGCCATGCAACATATGCTGAATGAAAAGCATTTGGTACGTGCAGCAATTCTGGATGAAAATGGCCGAAACCGTCTGGGAATTGGCTTTCAGGAACAGGCACCCTGGCCGGAATTCAATCAAGCGGCCAGTTTTATCGGTCCCATTCTTTATAAAAACAATCATATTTATGCGGTCAGGGTTAATGAAAATAGCTTTAATTCCGGCTGGCTGGCCATTGAGCTGGATAATCAGCCTCTGGAAATTGCCCGTTACCGGGTATTAATCGTACTGATTGCCACTGGTTTACTGACCTTATTACTTCTGCTGTTATGTCTGAATTTCTATTCGCGTCGCTGGATTGCGCCGATGTATGAAATACGCATGCAGTTGCAACGCCTGAATGTCGATACGCTGGACCAACACATGGTTATTAACAGCACTGGCGAGCTGCGCCTGTTGCAACGCGATATTGCCAATGTGGTTAAACGTCTGCATTTTAGTTTTCTGGAGTTACGCGAACATACCGAACAGACTGAAGATGACCTGCGCCGTACCTTAGACACTTTAGAAGTGCAAAACATTACCTATCGTCAGGCACGCGATCAGGCCATTTCTGCCAACCAGGCCAAATCGGTATTTCTGGCCAATATTTCACATGAACTGCGCACGCCACTGAACAGCATTGACGGTTTTATCCATTTATTGCTGCGTCAGGGCAACCTGAGCAATGAACAAAGCCTGTACCTGCAAACGATTCGCAAGTCTTCAGCCCATCTTCTGGCCCTGATTAATGATGTGCTGGATTTTTCCAAGATTGATGCCGGTAAACTGGAGCTGGAAACCGCACCTTTTGATCTGGAAGAAGCTATTTTTGATGTGATGGATATGCTCTCGCCGCTGGCTGCGCAAAAGCATATCGATATGGCCTTCTACTATGCTGACAATGTGCCCAAACATGTGATTGGCGATGCGCTACGTTTCAAGCAGATTTTAACCAACCTGATCTCCAATGCCATCAAGTTCACCCCCGACGGGGAAATCATTGTCCGGGTACGTCTGGAGCATGAAGACCTGGAGCACTGTGTCTTGCACTTTAGCGTACAGGACAGCGGTATTGGCCTGAGTGGTACCGACCGCAAGAGACTGTTTGAATCCTTCTCGCAAGGCGATACCTCTGTCACCCGTCAGTTCGGCGGAACCGGTCTGGGGCTGGCTATTTCCAAGCAATTAGTGAGCCTGATGCACGGCCAGATTGGCTTTGAAGATAATCAGGAACGCGCCCCGACCGAAAAAGGCTCAACTTTCTGGTTTACGGCACAATTACTGCTGGATGAAGAACATGTGATTGAACATCCAGACTTTAGTGAACTGACGGTGGTGTCCTATCTGGCGCATCCGGCAACCGCCAATGTACTGCGGCATTATCTAGAAAACTATAAAGTGGCACACAGTGAATGTGCCTCTATTCTGGATCTGTTCAGTCGCCTGAATCATTTACATAGCACCGACAATACCTGGCTCATTGTTGATCATGGCGGCGATGGTCAGGCCTTGCTCAGAGAAATCCGTACCCGTTATCAGGGTCATCTGGCAGTGTATGGCTATCAGATGCAGCTTGATCCGAACATGCTGAATGAACATCGCGCTCGCGCCCTGCATCAGCCACTCAGCCGTACGGCCCTGATTCAACTCCTGAGCAACCAGCAAAGTTTTGAAGAAGAGCAGTATGAAAGCTTTAATGGCCAGGGGTTGCATGTACTGGCTGTGGATGACCATCTACCGAACCTGATTGTCCTGGAAGCCTTATTGGGCGAACTGAATGTCCGTACCACCAAAGCCATTAGCGGACAAGAAGCCTTGCATATTATCCAGAGCCGTCATGAACAGGGACTCAGCCCTTTTGATCTGGTGTTTATGGATATCCAGATGCCGGTGATGTCAGGCATTGATACCACGCGTGCGATTCGCTCACTGGAATCTACGTTTGATCCCCGGCCTCAGCAACGCTTGCCGATTATTGCCCTGACCGCCCATGCGCTTTCCGATGAAAAGCATAAACTGCTGCAAAATGGGATGGATGATTATGTAACCAAGCCAATTCAGATTGAGCAGATTGTACAGATCCTGACCCAATGGACCACAGAAAGCTTTAAAAAACCGCCGGTACCCGAACGTATCAATGTCATTGAAGCTCTGGATCCTAATATTCTGGACTGGCAACAAAGCCTGCAACTGGCAGCCAACAAAGAGGATCTGGCTATTGATCTGCTCGGCATGCTGGTCGACAGCTTTGAAAATGAACTGACTGAAATTGAGCAACTGATCGAGCTGGAGGATTTTCCTCAGCTTGAACATGTCCTGCACCGCCTCTATGGCGCAACTCGTTATGTCGGTACGCCAAGCCTGCAAACGATCACAGGCGAGTTTGAGCAGTTTGTTTCGACCTTGCGTAAAGAGCGCCGTAAAGCAGATGAGAGTTTTGTACAGCAGGTACTGAAATATCTGGATGAGCTAAAAACCGTCATTGAGCAGGTCCAACAGGCAGCCCGACAAATCCTGTACAAATCCGACCATTAAATCTGTTTTTAGTCCGGGACACGTAAAGGGAGCGTGACCGGACTGTCATGCAAGTGCTTAGAGTGCATGTTATGCTCGCTGAAGAAAAAATAAGGATGAACCCCATGTCTCTGGTACGCTTTGAAAAAAATAATGGAATTGCGACGGTTACACTGAACCGTCCAGACAAACGTAATGCCATGAGCTTTGCCCTGCTGCGTGAACTGGTGCAGACAGCCAAGCGGATTAAAAAAGATAAATCCATCCGCTGTGTCATCCTGACAGGCGAAGCCCAGGTCTTTAGTGCCGGAATTGATCTGGCTGACTTAAACAATCCTAAAAACCGTGTCTTTGCCGCCTGGGAGCTGATTCGCCCGGGCCAGAGCCTGTTTCAAAAAGCCTTTCTGGTGTGGCAGGAGCTACCTGTGCCCGTGATTGCAGCACTTGAAGGCTTCTGTTTTGGTGCCGGCATGCAACTGGC
>NZ_SMTB01000008.1:0-51445 GCF_006864105.1 Acinetobacter sp. RF14B
ATGAAGATGGTACGGAAGTGACAGGTAAAGGTGAACCAGGTTCAGAAATTGTAGTGACTGACAAAGATGGCAACATCCTTGGTACAGGTACAGTAGATGAAAATGGTGACTTTGTTGTTCCAGTCAATCCTGCCTTAACTGATGGCAACACTGCTGACGTTATTGCAAAAGATGAAGCTGGTAATGAGTCTGAGCCTGTAGAAATCACGGGCGAGAAAGACACCATTGCACCTGCAGTCCCAACCGATGTTGTAATCGGTGAAGATGGTTTAACTGTTAGCGGTAAAGCGGAAGCTGGTTCAACTGTAGATGTAACCGACAAAAATGGTAACGTTATTGGTACGGGTACTGCAGATGAAAATGGTGACTTTGCTATTGAGCTTAAGCGTCCGGTAACGGATGGTGAGGTCGTCGATGTCACTGCGAAAGATCAGGCTGGTAATACATCTGAATCTACAGAAGTTACCGGTAATAAAGATACGATCGCGCCAGATGCACCTGAAGTTGCGATTGATGATAGTTATTCTGTTTTAACTGTGAAAACGGAGCCGAATGCAACTGTAAAACTTTATGATTCTGAAGGTAATCCAATGCTAGATAGCAACGGTAATCCAATAGAGATTAAAGCGGATGCGAATGGTGATGTAACTTATGAGTTTAGTCCGGCATTAGAGCGCGGAAGCGAGCTTAAAGTCACTGCCACAGATGAAGCAGGTAATGAATCAGCACCAGTCGATATCATTGTTGGTGTTGATGAGATCTTTGGGGCGGTAGATAATAATGTTGACGTAATCTTGGATGCCACACCTTCTAGAGAAGAAAACCAAACTCCGAGTGATTTAAACAAGAAGGGCTTTACTGTTGCAAATGTAGGGCTTGGACCTGTACTGGGCTTGGATGTATTGGCTGATGTTATAAAAAATTCAGTTCAACTTGAAGTAGGTAAAGACCAGGTTCGTGAAGTCACTATGTATGGTGATGCTGGTGGTATTCAAGTCCTTGCCACGATGGATCTGTATGTTTATAAACTTAACGAAAGTACAGGGCAGTGGGAACAACAATCAGTTACAGAGAACTGGGTTATTTCTTATTTACTTGGAGGAAAGTCAAAAGAAACAGATTTCACTTTGACAGAAGGGAAATGGATGTTTGTGATGGCTGGTGGTGAAGGTATCCAAGCATTAACTGGATATGGTCTCAACTTTACTAAAGATGTCGTTTTGGATTATGCCAATGCTGAAAGTATTTCTGGTTCTGCTCAAGGAAATATGATTACAGATGATGATTCTGAGTATGGTAGTGATGAGGTACCAGCGGGTAGTACCGTTACCGAAATTAAAGCAGAAGATGGCGAATGGGTAAGTACTTCCACTAGCGGTGAAATTCAGATTGAAGGTAAGTACGGTACCCTGACTGTTAAAGCGGATGGTTCTTATACTTATACTGTAAATGAAGATTTCCGCGGCTATGGTGAAAAAGATGTATTTACTTATCGCGTTACTTCGCCATCAGGAAAAGTCTCTGAAGCTGAATTAACTTTTGAATTAGATCTGACAGCAAAAGAGGATCGTATTGAAATTGATAATACGGTTATTCTAGATGTAGATCCTATCATTGCATTTGATTCTGATAACAGCTCTATTGCAGATGTTGTCGGCTTTAAAGTGATTGATATAGGTTTGTTAGAACCTGTTTTAAGTGCAGAAGCCTTAGGTGGTGCTGGTGCAATGGAGTTTAATGTTGGTGAAAACGAAGTTAAAGAGCTAACATTCCATGGTAGTGCGGGCGGCGTAGCTTTAGGCGTTGGCTATGATCTCTTTATCTATAAATTAGATCCTGCAACAGGCAACTATAATCAAGTTCATCTTGAAAAAGACTGGTTTATGGCTGCTTTTTTAGGTGGAAAATCTGAACAATTGACTTTACAGTTTGGTGAAGGTGAATATAAAGCACTGTTACAGAGCTCTGGAGGTCTGGGATTACTAACCGGTGCTGGATTATATGTCGATCATGAAACAGTTTATGATTATGGAAGTCCAACCAAATTCACTGGAACTGTAGAGGGCGATGCAACGCCACAAGATTCAACCATTTTATTGAAAGTAGATGGTGAGGATCTAAAAGTTGGTAAAGAAACAGTCATTCAGGGTGAATATGGTACGTTGGTGATTTCTTCTGATGGAACCTATACCTATACTGTTGAAAAACCAGACAATGCTCCTCTCGACTGGAAACCACCTTATGGTGAAGTTGATCGCTTTAAATTGGTGATGCAGGATGAAAATGGTAAAACTACTGTTGAGTACCTGAATATTAAAGTGGGTACGCATTCTGCTGAGGATGACTTTGATATTGTATCTGTGTCTGAAACGAACAAGGTGTCGAAGATTGAGTATAACGAAGTAGATAAAATCGGTGACTATGGAAAATCTTATACCAAAGAATTTGACGTAGCGAAACATGATTTAGATGCAGGCGTAACACTCAAAATTACTGGTAGTCCAACTATTATAGGTCCTCTAGGTAGTTATCTTGTTCTGACTTATACATTAACGAATGCGACAACAGGAAAGATATATTCTGATCGTGTTGAAGCGGCAAGAGGGAAGGATGGAGCGCTTGAGTTTACCTTAGACAATTTGCCTGAAGGAAAGTATAAGTTAGATATTACTGCGCAAAATGGTAACTTAGAGAGTATCCATTTTGTGACAGATGAGATCATTCACTCTGAAGAGTACGTAACAACTGAATTACCAGAAATCAAAGGTGCTCTGTTTGCCAATGATGAAGGTATTCAAATACTTGATACGTTGAGCTTTGGCAACAAAGTTGTTTTTGTCAATGATCCTAATCAAGGTGCTCAAACTATTACAGTTGAAGGTAATTACGGTACATTGGTTATTGGAAAAGACGGTAGTTACACTTATACCCCTAAAGGTGGTGTATACGGCATTGAAAAGTTTGTCTATGAGACGACTTCTAAAGTAGGAACAATCGAAACAGCGATCCTAGAAATCAATGTTGGCAAAACCGTAACTGCATCTGAACATGCTGATAGTGTGGATAGTTCAGCAGGTAATGATAGCTTTACTATGGGAACAGGCGGTGACACCGTCATCTTCGACCTATTAGCTGACGATAATGTTGGCGGTAATGGTCACGATGTTTGGAGTGACTTCAGTATGGAAGAGGGTGATAAGATTGAGGTAAGTGATTTACTGAGTGAAGGCACAACACTTGCTGATGCTATTACATTAACTGAAGATGCAGAAGGTAATGTCGTCTTGAATATTGACCGCGACGGTACAGCTGGTACTAGCTATCAGTCAGAATCATTCTTAACTTTGGTTGGGGTGGAGAAGACAGATACATTGTTAGATGACTTAATTAATAACGGTCATTTATTTTAATTAAGTTTTATCTGAGTAATGAAAAAGAGGGTCTCTAGAGATCCTCTTTTTTTATTATATATTCTTTAATATTACTTTTTATAAGCGTTATATACCTGTAAATGAAATATTAAATAATATACAATAAGGCTGATTAATAGGGTTAAATATGAGAGCAATATGGCTATATCTAAATATAGTGATCTGCAGGAATTTAAAATAAAACTAACAGATTGGTTATTCTCATTAAGAGAGAATCAGCAAGATTTTTATAGTGTATTTTTTTCATATGGAGATAAAAGTATACGCTGTCGTGTTTGGAATACGGCGGATAAAAATTACGATAAAGTAGTTAAAAGAACTCTGAATTTTATCGATAAATTATATGAAAAGAATAACCGGCTTCCTGAATTTTTAAAGTTTGACTTTGCAAAAAATATTGAAGAAAGAAAATGGACAGATCTTGTTAAAGAAGTAAGTGAGCAAAAACATAATAATCATTATCGAAAAGGAATTGCTTTTGATGAAAATTTGAGTATTTGCTTTTTGGAGCAAGAGATTTATGCAAAAGCAATTATTCGAGGGGTTGTATATAATGAACCCAATTTTTTTGATGAAAAAAATTTAAATGATGCTATTAGAAAAAAATATACCAATGTTAAGGCAAATTATTCACTAAATAAAATTGAAAAAGTCTGGGTATTTGATACACAAGCTGTTTTTTTTGAAAATAACCAGTTGATTGATTTAATATCTACGGGTCCAGAAAATGGTATACGTGTATTAAAGGGTAATAAAAAAGAACATATAAAAGAACTTGTTTTAAATAATGCCAAGTTTTTACATAATGAAATTTTAGAGAGTGGGAGGCTGGTTTATGGCTATTTCCCTGCCTATAACCGGGAAATTAAAAGTTATAATACAGTCCGTCACTGTACTGCCATATATGCCTTACTTGAAACACTTGAAGTCAATTATAATGAAGCATATCTACCAAAAATTAGAACTGCTATGCAGTATGCCATTGATCATTTATATAAAGAGGTAGATGGAAAAGCCTTTATGATTGATGGTAATGAACCTGATCTAGAAATTAAATTAGGTTCAAATGCCGCTGCAATTTTTATGTTTGCTAAATATCAGGAAATTATTGGCGACTCCAAATACCAAAAGTATGCCGAAATGCTTGCTGAAGGCATTCGCTTTATGATTGATGGTAAAGGGGAGACGACTCATGTATTAAGTTTCCCATCACTTGCAGTCAAAGAAAAGTTCAGAATTGTTTATTATGATGGGGAAGCTGCTTTAGGTCTACTTAGACTCTATCAAGTTAATCAAAATCCAATTTTGCTTGAAACTGTTAAATTAATGTTTGAGCATTTTATTACTAAAAAATATGATAAGTATCATGATCATTGGTTAAGTTATTGTACCAATGAATTAACTAAGATTTGCCCAGAAAAAAAGTATTTTGAATTTGGTTTAAATAACTATTTAAAACACATGGATTTTATTAAAAATCGTAAAACAGCATATGCAACATTTTTAGAAATGATGATGTCTGCATATAAGATGGTGGTGCGATTAAAAGAGCAAGGATTTACCGATTTAGTTAATATGGCTAAATTCGATGAACTAAAAGACTTAATAGAATTACGAGTCGAATTTCAAAGAGCAACAGGGTACTTTTATCCTGAAATAGCAATGTATATGGCTAAGCCTGAAAAAATTCTTAATGCGTTTTATGTAAGGCATGATCGTTTTAGAACACGTATCGATGATCAGGAACATAATTTATCTGGGTATGTGGCTTATTTAAATTATTTTATTTAGAGGTTGATAATGTTCTTTTTTCTAAGTGCAGGAATTGGGGAAAAGCTAACCGGTATTGAGCATGCGATTTTAAAAAGAAAACATGTTTTTGATAGCTGTGGTTTAGCGCATAAGATTGTAACCTTAAATTACAACGCCAATTATTTAAAGAATTTAAATATCCATCATATTCGGGCTGATAGTTTTCTGAATTTATATGACGATTACCAATATTTAATTTTTGCTGCTTTGAGATCAAATACTTTAGAAGATTATTTGAGTCATATTGTAGGAGAGGTTACCCTAGAAAAAAACAATGCCAATACAGATGTAAAAGTATATATAAATGGGAATTACCTATTTTATATCCACTTTTTCTCAAATGGGAACATTTCATACATTAATTATTTTGATAAAGCGAGAACGAAATTCAAGCGAGCTTTGTATACGGAGTCAGGCTATTTATCTAAAGAAATCTATTTAGAGAAAAACCAAGTCAAATCATGTCTTTACTATAATCAGCAGGGGATTGTGGTTTTAGAGGAGCACTACACCCAAGATAATCAGCTTAGTTATTTAAGTCTAAAAGAATCCAATGGTTCATCTTGTTTTTTTCAAGATCGTGATCAGTGGATTAAGCATTGGTTTCAAAAAATTATCACCTTTTATAAGCAGCCTGTTTTTTATGTCGATAAAAACAGACTTTATAATCATATTTTAGTGGAGTTAAAGTCTCCTGCATTTAAGTTAATTTCGATTTTCCATAGCGTGCATGTCAGTAATCCTCAGAAGATGGGAGACGGGCGAATTAACTCCAATTACAAAATATCTTTAGCAGAAACAAATAAATTTGACGGTTATATTGTATCCACAGAGCAACAGCGGCAGGATCTTTGGGCACGTTTTGGTTCAGAATTAAAAATTTGGGTGATTCCTCCGACATTTGCCCACATAGAATCTGAACTCACTGTCAATGCCGTAGCATCCCCCTTCAACGTCATTTCTGTAGGGCGATATTATGTAGAAAAAAGACTTCATCATATTATTCAGGCTGTTGAAATTTTAAAAGAGAAGTATCCTGAAATTCAGCTTGATCTTTATGGTTTTGGTGACTCTAGAGATAACTTTATATATGAAAAAGAAATTCGCAAATATGTAGATGATCACGACTTAGAGACGAATGTACATTTCAAAGGCTATGTGCACAATATCTCGGACAAAATCCGAAATGCACATGTCTCTGTTGTGACGAGTACAATAGAAGGTTTCTGTATTGGAATTTTGGATAGTTTAAGTGTAGGAACGCCTGTAGTGGCCTACGATATTAAGTATGGTCCAAATGCACTAATTGAACAAAATCTTTCTGGTGTTTTAGTTGAAAATGAAAATATTCAAGCCTTAGCTATTGCAATCGAGCAATGCTACTTAAACCCACATATGAGAACCCATGCGATTAAGTCGGCGAAAAAATATGATTTGAATGACTATAAAAAGAAATGGTTAGATCATTTGTTGGAGTTGAGTTATGTATAACTATTTAGTACAAAAAAATGGTGCGTTATTGCCGCACTCCAAACCCCAACACGTCGATTTTTCTGACCAAAATGAAGGGCTAGGTCCACTTTTGGTGCTTTATGTAGTTTATAAGTTATTAGATGAACGTAAGTTAAGTTTGGATGATAGCGTCGAGATTACAGAGACGGCCCTCCAAGAAAGAGGGCGAGGTGTTGTTGGTTATGCATTACATGATAAAGTCAATTTATTACAAGTGTTAATGCATTACAAAGTAACAGCGGGTGTAGATTCTCTATTTCTTTTGGCTCAGCATGTTTATAATAAGACCCAAAAGCGCATGAGCCATTATTTTGAAGAGTTAATAAAAAAACATAACTTAAGTCCAAATAGTGCCAAAAATCTTTCAGGTAAAAAGAATTCAAAATTTATCCAGCAATATACCTTAAATGATGTGCTTAAAATCGCTGAATTAATGACTCAAATTAATCCCTTTTATCTGCAAATTTTAACGCTGGGTAAAATTGCATATAAAGCTAGAAATTTTCTAAGCCCAACATTTTTACTCGATCAAGGCAAGGTTAATTACTTTTTCAGCTTTCTTAATATTTCCATAGCATGGCAAAAGCATACATCATTTGATTTTACGATTGTCATTACACAGGGAATTGAGAGTAGTTTTCAACAAGATTCTGTGATTGAACGGCACTTATTGGGCCATGAAGGGCTGGATCGACTTATTTCTGATTTAAATGTAGTGACTACCCTCAAGCAAGATCGTGCCATTGTAAATATTATTGGTGATACCTATTTAGGCGAATATTACACTGAGCGACGTCGTAAACGAAAAGTATTTGATCCTCTATTGAATCATGGCTATGACTATAGCTTTGAAAAACTAAAGTTTTTTTTAAATGCAGCCGATATTAATCTAGCCAATCACGAAGCATGTTTTGTAAATAATCAAATTCAATCTCCCTTGGTTGGATTGAAAAAATTTATATTGGGTGCACAGGATGTACCAACAGTCAATGCGCTTAAAAAAGCCAATATTCATTATTTATGTTTAGCCAATAACCACACTGCTGACTTTGGTGCAGTAGGTATCACACATACACTAAAAACGTTGCAAAATGCGCAAATACATTATGTAGGAGTGGGAGAAAATGAGTTTGAAGCATGCACGCCCATGAGAATTCAGATTAATGGTCGTATTATTTCTTTTTATTCTGGCTATTGGCATCGAGCCACTAACGAAAAAATATTTAAATTTTATGCCACACCTTCTTCTTCTGGTGTTGCGACCTTAGAAAGTGTTTTGTATGAAGCAGTTGCATTAGAAAAGCAAAAATATCCATCGCATTTTATTGTGGTGTTGGCACATTGGGGAGTAGATTTCTTACCGACTCAAGCCTATCAAAAAATACTCGCAAACCGATTGGTTCAACAGGGGGCAGATTTGATTCTAGGTCATGGTGCTCATACTTTACAGTCGATGGAAACGATCCAAGATTCAACCGTTATTTATAGTTTAGGTAATGGTATTTTTAATAGTGATGGTGAATATGATGGTTATCCAGATGCTTTGCCATTTGGCATGATTGCACAATTGATTTTTGAGAAAGATAGTTTAAATCTACGCCTATTGCCAATTCAATCTAATAACCGTGAAACCATGTGGCAACCCGATTTTGTACAATTAGATGATTTTAATCAAGTGGCTGATTATTATGGAGATATCGATTTTAATGCTATTAACCGCGCGCAATGGCCCTATTATTTCGAGAAAAAAATTCTCTAGTTTAGCGGGACTTTAATTTTTGATAATGTTCTTTAATGATCTGAATTTGTTGATCATTAAAGCCTATATTACGTTGCCCACCACTGCCGTCACAGCCACCTTTACTTGCCATCAAGTTAGTGGTGTCTTTAAATTTTGCACCTTTAACACAAACATGACGTAAACCAAAGGCATGTCCCATTTCATGGGGGAGAGCAGCTTGAATGTTGTAATTTAGTCGCTCCCAATCAAGTAGTATGATAGGTCGTCCATTGTTATGAAAGCCCCAACTATCTGCTGCTTTAAATCCTGATTTTGAGCTGTAGCTATCAAAAATAAATATATAAATTTCAGCTTCTTTACTCTTTGATGGAAAGCACTGCCGGAAAATTTTAATAAGTGCCGGTCGTTCCATAGGTTTAGGGCTTTCTAAAAGATGGCTGAGTTTGCAGTTTAATTGTTTGAATTTTTGATATGGAATGTATTTATTTAACTCGAATTTAAAAATGGGTTGATTTTTCTCAGTGACAAAATAGCGATTTAAAATATCTACTTCTTTTTTGATTTGGCTTGGGTTATCAAATTTTTGGGCTTCAACATGGGGTGTGGCAAATATAAAATTGACTTGAACAATAGGAAGAGCCATCGCATATTCTCCAATTAAGAGCAGAGGAATGGTCGCGAGTTTTTTTATATTCATAAAATTTCTCTTATTTGTCTGTTGTATTTTTTTAATTGATCTGAGGTTTGCCTTTGCTAACAATGATATTCCAAATTTTGTTGGAATGAAGCTGGTTTTTTTAAGCATGATTTAGGGGGTGAGAGGGGTATTTAAGTTGAGCAAAAAATGGCGTTTGTGGAGAAAGAGTTGAGTGTACTAAAAAGAGTAGTGATAAAAAATCCCGTCATAGAGACGGGATTTTTTATCTTTCCCTTACCAGCTTAACGCACCACCTGTCTGGTAATCCGTGACGCGCGTTTCAAAGAAGTTCTTCTCTTTACGCAGATCCATCATCTCTGACATCCACTGGAATGGGTTGTTTACCCCAGTAAACTGTTCAGGTAAGCCTAACTGGCTCAAACGACGGTTACAGATGAACTTCAGGTATTCTTCCATCATGCTGGCATTCATACCCAATACACCGCGTGGCATGGTGTCACGTGCATATTCGATTTCAAGCATAGTGCCTTCAAGAATCATCTGAATGACTTCTTGCTGGAACTCAGCTGTCCACAAGTGTGGGTTCTCGATCTTGATCTGGTTGATCATGTCGATACCGAAGTTCAGATGCATCGACTCATCACGCAAGATATACTGGAACTGCTCAGCCACACCATTCATCTTGTTACGGCGACCCATCGACAAGATTTGGCTAAAACCGCAGTAGAAGAAAATCCCTTCCAGCACGCAATAGAATGCAATCAGGTTGCGAAGCAAAATCTGGTCGTTTTCAGGTGTACCGGTTTTAAAGGTAGGATCACTTAAAGACTGGGTATACTTCAGCCCCCACGCTGCTTTACGTGCCACTGATGGAACTTCACGGTACATGTTAAAGACTTCGCCTTCATCCATACCCAAAGATTCAATACAGTACTGGTAAGCATGGGTATGAATCGCTTCTTCAAACGACTGACGCAAGATGTACTGACGGCATTCTGGGTTGGTAATATGGCGGTAAATTGCCAGTACCAGGTTATTGGCTACCAGTGAGTCCGCAGTCGAGAAGAAACCAAGCGAACGCATGACGATAGTACGTTCATCTTCAGTCAGACCATCTTCAGACTTCCATAATGCAATATCATGGTTCATGTTAATTTCTTGTGGCATCCAGTGGTTGGCACAACCATCCAGATATTTCTGCCACGCCCATTCATATTTGAATGGAACAAGCTGATTCAAGTCGGCGCGGCAGTTGATCATACGTTTGTCGTCAACCTGTACACGCTCTGCACCCATCTCAAGCTCTTCAAGACCTGGTGCAACATCCAGCTGGCTTAAGGAAGCAGATGCTTTTGCCAGTGAATCGGCTGGATTTGATCCTGTACTTCGAGGGGCTGGAGCGGGTTGTGCAGTTGCCACATCCGGCGATGTGTTGCCTGCATCAGATACCACTTGTGAATTAGTCGCTTTTTGCGGCTCGACGGGCGTAGGCTGGTGTTCAGGTGCAGCCGGTTTTTGCGAATCATCTTCGAAATCGTCCCAACTTAGGATAGACATATCAATTCTCTCTACGTTGCTTTATATCTTTTATGCGACATTCAGCTTGGCTGAGATGTCTTACTATACGCTTAATTTGTGTAAGCAAAATTAAGTTTTGTCGATGAATGCTGTGAATTTATACAGCAGCACTATCCCCACTACTTATTTTGCTTACGCTGTTGGCGAACTTTGAACCAGAAATAAGCAATCGGTGCGTAAAAGGTAATAGCAAAGGAAATTAGCAATGCCGCAAGTCCTAACATGTAGTTATGGGTCATAGGGGACATTGAGGTTTCCTTTTACTTTAAGTTGTGAATCCTAGCCGAAACTAGGATTCATGTTTAAATCATTTTTTAGATGATTTTACTGGCTTCACTGTTTCAACAACCGTAGTTTTAGGATGCTTTTTTGCATATTCCAAAGTTACGTATTGACCAGTGATAGCACTGCGAGCTGCTTTTTGATTATTAGCCATGCTCAGTACTCCTGATACAAAATCAAGATGACTCTTACTGGCTCATAAACTAATTCAATGATAGAATTGCTCACGCATTCACATATGCCAGCCTCGTCGTGACCATCTTGATATCACTTCGAGATTGAAAAGCCTTCTACGAGTTTTGATCGGCCTGTAGAGGGCTTTTTTATTGCCTAAAATTTTTAATCTCCCCAAAACCCCTCTTTAAGAAAGAGGGGCTTTTCACATCTCAAATTATGGGCTGTGATCCCCCTCCTTTTAGGAGGGGTTAGGGGAGGTCAAGCAAAGCTTACTGACAAGCCTCACAATCAGGATTGTCAATTGAACATGCTTGTGGTACTGGAGCCGCTTGAGCAAAACCTTCTTCCTCTGCAGGAGCTTCAGGTTTTTGCGCTTCAACCACCGGAGCGGCTGCTGCAACAGGTGCTGTAGTCGCAGTTGCTTTAACAGCATTTAGTGTGCCTGTATTAATCGTTGATTTCTCAGCAGATGTGGCACCCAGTGCACGTAGGTAATAAGTGGTTTTTAGGCCACGTAACCACGCCATTTTATAGGTAATGTCCAGCTTCTTACCATTTGCACCTGAAATATACAGGTTCAGCGATTGCGCTTGGTCGATCCATTTTTGACGACGAGAAGCAGCATCCACGATCCAGCGTGGCTCAACTTCAAATGCAGTTGCGAAGATTGCTTTCAGTTCTTCTGGAATACGAGAAATCTTCTGCACCGAACCTTCAAAATGTTTCAGGTCGTTGACCATGACCGCATCCCACAGACCGCGTTCTTTTAATGCACGAACCAGATACGGGTTGATCACGGTGAATTCGCCAGACAGGTTAGATTTCACATATAAGTTCTGGAAGGTCGGCTCGATGGACTGAGACACGCCACAAATGTTCGAAATCGTAGCAGTCGGAGCAATTGCCATCACGTTCGAGTTACGCATACCGTCTTTTTGAACTTTGGCTCGTAAGCTGTCCCAATCCAGACGTTGCGTGCGATCCACTTCAAACATGCGCTCTGGGCGTGTTTTTGCGACCAGATCCAGTGAATCGATCGGCAAGATGCCTTGATCCCATAATGAACCCTTAAAGGTTTCATAAGTACCACGCTCAACCGCCAAATCGCTTGAGGTTGAAATGGCATAGTAAGAAATCACTTCCATCGATTCGTCAGCGAAGTTCACCGCTTCATCAGAACCGTAAGCCATACCCATTTCGTACAGTGCATCCTGGAAGCCCATGATTCCCATACCAACTGGACGGTGTTTCAGGTTTGAATTTTTTGCTTGCGGAACAGCGTAGTAGTTGATGTCAATTACGTTGTCGAGCATACGAACGGCTGTTTTAATCGTGCGAGCAAGCTTCTCTCGATTTAAGACCCCACCTTGAACATGCTGAACCAGGTTGATCGAACCCAGGTTACATACCGCAATTTCATCTTTGCTGGTGTTTAATGTAATTTCAGTACACAGGTTAGAAGAGTGAACCACACCTACATGCTGTTGTGGTGAACGCAGGTTACATACGTCTTTGAAAGTGATCCATGGGTGACCGGTTTCAAACAGCATCGACAGCATTTTGCGCCACAAATCTTTTGCACGGATTTTCTTGTGCAGCATATTTGTTTCTTTGGCAATGCTTTCGTAGTAAGCATAACGCTCAGCGAATGCTGCACCAGTCAAATCATGCAGATCAGGCGTTTCAGAAGGAGTGAATAAAGTCCATTCTGCATCTTCAAATACACGTTGCATGAACAGGTCAGGAACCCAGTTCGCCGTGTTCATGTCGTGGGTACGACGACGGTCATCACCGGTGTTCTTACGCAGTTCCAGGAATTCTTCAATGTCCAAGTGCCAGGTTTCAAGGTATGCGCAGACTGCACCTTTACGCTTACCACCCTGGTTCACCGCAACAGCTGTATCGTTTGCTACTTTCAGGAATGGAACTACACCTTGAGACTTACCGTTAGTGCCTTTGATGTATGAGTTCAAGGCACGCACTGGCGTCCAGTCATTACCTAAACCGCCTGCCCATTTAGACAGCATTGCGTTATCACGCATCGCGCCATAAATGTCATACAGATCATCATCAATGGTGGTCAAGTAACAGCTCGATAATTGTGGACGTAACGTACCTGAGTTAAACAAGGTAGGCGTTGATGCCATATAGTCAAAGCTAGACAATAAGTTATAGAATTCAATCGCGCGATCTTCACGGTTTTCTTCATTGAGTGACAAGCCCATAGAAACACGCATAAAGAACAATTGCGGAAGTTCGAAACGTACGCCATCTGAATGGATGAAGTAACGGTCAAATAGAGTTTGCAGGCCCAAGTAAGTAAACTGATTTGAGCGTTCTGGTTGAATTGCTGCTGCCAGTTTCGCCAGATCAAAGTTCAACAGTTCTGGAGAAAGCAGCTCAAGCTCGATACCTTTCTTCAGGAAAGTTTCAAGCGCATCGCCTTCATTGGTGTCTGTCGGAAGACCCAAGAACTCTAAACCGGTGGCTACCAGATCATCACGTAGTAAACGTGCAGTCACATACGTATAGTTAGGCTCTTGCTCAATGCGGGTACGGGTCGCCATCATCATTGTGGTTGAGATGTCAGACTCTTTCACGCCGTTATACAGGTTTTTGACAGTCTCGTTGACAATCGCCTGTATATCAATACCTTCTAAACCTTCAGCAGCTTTGGTCACTGTGGCAGTCAAAGCACTTAAATCGAGTGGCTTAAGCTTACCGTCAGCATCCATGACTTGAAGCGTAGGATGATGGTTTGCACCCAGCTGCTTACGAGCTTCAGCACGTTGTTCGCGATAGATGACATAGGCACGCGCAACTTTCTGTTCGCCTGTACGCATAAGCGCAAGTTCAACCTGATCTTGGATTTCTTCAATGTGAATGGTTCCGCCTGAAGGCAAGCGACGTTTGAATGTGTTGAGGACCATTTCTGTCAGTTGTTCAATGCGATCGTGAATACGACTTGAGTCAGCGCTTTGCTGGCCTTCTACAGCCAAGAAAGCTTTACCAATGGCAACAGAGATTTTTTCCGCGTCAAAGCTGGCAACATCTCCGGTGCGTTTAATCACCTGAATTTGACCAGGAGTTGAAATTGATACGCTCATGCTAGCATAGCTCCATTTGTCATCTATTTTTATGTTTATAGACCATTTGAACTGGGCAATTTTTGTGCCACAGTGTTTGAGGAATAAACACAAGACCTAGTGGTTTAAAGTTTAATTGGACACAAGATACGGGAAAAATCAGGGTAGATCAATATTGACATTTTGCTAAATATTTTTCTGAAGTTTTATCTCGAACTTTTGTAAAAAAATCCCTATTTTTATTGATTTTTGTATAAGCCTTGTCCGGTAAGGCATAGCATAACAAAGCTGGCCTCAAGTGCTTATAGATAACCTTGTGGATAACTAAAAAGCCTTGACTCAAGCAGTCACATTTTATTCATGTAATTTTTATTGTAAAGGTGAGAGGATGGCTGAACTCTTGAGAAAAGCGCGTTTGTCTGAAAAGGCGCCTGATAAGTATTACAAAATGCTATTTTGATGTATCAGTTTGGTGAACAGGATATTGTTTACAATGTAAACGTGTGTATATTGCAAGCATATTAAAATCGTATCTATTGGATTTCAAAAGGATACGCCATAGCATACGTCCATTAAATAAAGAGGCAAGACATGAGCCAAGAAGAAAAGTTACCCAAGATTTTAATTGTTGAAGATGATGAGCGTCTTGCACGTTTAACTCAAGAATATCTAATCCGTAACGGGCTGGAAGTTGGAGTTGAGCCGGACGGTAATCGTGCAATTCATCGTATTATTGCCGAGCAGCCTGATATGGTTGTCCTCGATGTGATGTTGCCGGGTGCAGATGGTTTGACCATTTGTCGTGAAGTGCGTCCACATTATCATCAGCCGATTTTAATGCTGACCGCACGCACAGAAGATATGGATCAGGTATTGGGTCTGGAAATGGGGGCAGACGACTATGTGGCTAAACCGGTACAGCCACGTGTACTTTTAGCGCGTATTCGTGCTTTGCTACGCCGTACCGACAAGGTGCCGGAAGATGAAGTGGCACAGCGTATTGAGTTTGATGACCTGGTCATCGACAATGGTGGGCGTTCAGTGACCTTAAATGGCGAGCTGGTTGATTTTACCAGTGCTGAATATGATCTGTTGTGGCTGCTTGCCTCAAATGCGGGGCGTATTCTGTCTCGTGAAGATATTTTCGAACGCTTGCGCGGCATTGAATATGATGGTCAGGACCGCTCAATTGATGTGCGTATCTCGCGCATTCGTCCAAAAATTGGTGATGATCCAGAGAATCCGAAACGTATTAAAACAGTACGTAGTAAAGGTTATCTATTCGTCAAAGAAACCAACGGAATGTAGGATCAGACGGTTGGTTGCCTGAAAAGCAGGATAAATATAAGTGTTTAAACACAGTATATTTTTGCGTATTTACGCAGGATTGGTCGTCCTTGTTGTATTGGTGGCGATATTTGGCTACCTGCTGGTACAGATTATTAACTATCAGCGTGCGCAGGAATATCGTGAATCCCTGACTGATGGTATGGCTTATATCATCAGTGAGGGGGTTGCGCGTCAGCCCAACTTTCAGCAGAAGATGGATTGGATTTCCGATGCCTCGGATTTATTAGAACTCCCGATTTACTATATCGAAGCCAGTAAAGTTGATGTTACCCGCGCCGAAGCCCGACGACTGGCTGAGCGCAAGGCCGTTGTGCGCTGGGATGCCAAAACCAGCGTGGCCTATATTGTTGTAGCGCTGCAAGATGACCCGGAGCATTATCTTTATATCAAGGCGGACAATATTACCGAACGTCAGATGAAGGCTTTGCCGGTCTTTATTCTGGATTATCTCGTGTACTATCCGGGCCAGGAAAAAGAATATCTTGAACGTATTCAGTCATATTTCTCCTACCCGATTTCAATAGAGACCGTACAGGCGCTGCCGCTGGACTCCGAACAGATCGGACGTTTACGCCTGGATCACAGTATTATTCTGTATCGTGATAGTGCCTCGATTCGTGGCACCACTATTTCCATTGTGTCACCCATTCCAGGTTCGACCTCGGAAGTACTGGTTATGGGGCCAGTGCCACTCTTTAACTGGATGCCATTTCAGCTGGCGGCGGGCATCACCTTGCTCAGCTTGTTTGTCTTAAGTCTGGGGGTGTATGGTTTGCTGGTGCCGATGCAGCGTAAACTGCGCGAAGTCAATTATGCCCTGAACAAGATGAAGAGCGGAAATATGTCGCTCCGTCTTCCGATTGAGGGAAATGATGAAATGGCGACTCTGGCATCCAGCTATAACAATATGTCAGATCATATTCAGCGTCTTATTGAAGCGCAGCGTGAGCTGATGCGTGCCGTGTCGCATGAGCTGCGTACGCCTGTTGCACGGATTCGTTTTGCGGTAGAAATGATGGCAGATGAAGATGACTACGATTACCGTCTACAGCGGGTCGAACAGATCGATAAAGATATTGAGGCGCTAAATACCCTGATTGATGAGATTATGACCTATGCCAAGCTTGAGCAGGGCATGCCTTCGATTGAGTTTGAACATGTAGATCTGTATGAAGTGTTAAATCAGGTTGCTGTGGAAACTGAAGCTCTGAAGACCGGAAAAGTTATTGAGCTGCAAGCAATGCCTGATGACATAGTGGTGGAGGCGGAGCGGCGCTATTTGCATCGGGTGATTCAAAATTTGGTAGGGAATGCCGTACGTTATTGCGATAGTAGAATTTTGCTAAGTGGTGGGCTGGATGCTGAAGGACAAGCCTATATCTGTATAGAAGATGATGGTCCGGGGATTCCGGAAATAGATCGCGCCCGTATCTTTGAGGCTTTTGCCCGTTTAGATGATAGTCGTAGCCGGGCTTCAGGGGGGTATGGTTTGGGACTTTCTATTGTTAGTCGGATTGCTTACTGGTTCGGAGGAAGCATTGAGGTTGATCAGAGTCCGAAACTGGGTGGCGCGCGCTTTATTATGACCTGGCCGGCCCATCGTTATAGTAAGAAATCCAGACCGAAAATGCTGGAACATGTTGAAGAAGCCAGCAGCGAGCGTTCAGCCTAAAATCTGTGTTTAAGTCACCTGATATAAAAAACGATACTGAAATCAGTATCGTTTTTTGTTTTATGCCACAAGAGTTTATTCCTGTACGGTGACGTCTGGTTCAATTAGTGGTTTGCCATCACGCAGGCTATCTAAGGGTTCTGCATTAAAATCAATCATCAGCTTATTGTATTTGGCATCTATACTGTAATTCTGGATCAGTTTTTGGTCGCCAGAAATGGTTTCCACTTTATATTCATCAACAATATTTAAAATGCCTTCCAGGTTGATGCTCGAAGAGGCCTGATCGGCTTGGAACAGGTCGTGAATTTCGCGCAAGTCAAAAATAGCATTGCTCGCATCAGGGTGTTTATGAATATAAGTTTCGATATGTCGAATCAAAAGTTGGGCAAATAAAAAATAATTAGGTTTATGCGTAAAATGTAGAGACATACTGGACTCCTTTAGTTGCTTTATTTATATGATTATCAGGCCTAGAAATACAAATAACATAATCTGAATCAATCTGTTGAATGTGTTGCAAAAAAATACAATTGCTTGATGGGGTGGTGCGGCCGGAACAGGGTTTAAATTGCCTGATTTTATATTTTTCGCTGAAAATTTAAACGACGCAAGTGGTGTTTAAAGTTACTTTTTGCTGTGGCACACTCATTTTGTTTTAGTTAATTCGATTTAAGACCTAAATAGAAACTTTCCTGACTTGATGGATTCAAGTTGAAATAGCCTGTCAGGACTGAAAACTGGATTTTTACAGGCTTGTTAAAATAATTGAAGGTCGAAAATCAACTAAATAAAGCAATTAGTGCAGCTTTGAGTGCACTCACGCCCAATTAAATACTGAAATGCCTAAAAAATCATCCCAAAGACTAAGGGCGAGAAGCTAGCAAGTGAAATCCAAAATCAGGTACAATTGGCGGGATTAATTTTGTGTTTGGTGTATTTGAAGGCCAATACATACATTCTTTGTTAATAAATAGGCCTGCCAGGAGTTATCCCCGCATGAATGCCATTACTCCATACGAATGGGCAATTATTGCCTTCGTGATCGGTGTTACATTTTTGTGCGTCTTTATGCTCACTGTCCCATTACTCCTCGGGGGTAAATCATGGGGCCGTGCCAAGCAGGAGCAGTTTGAGTCAGGCGTAGTTGGAGCAGGTGGAGCCCGTATCCGCTTGTCCGCAAAATTCTATCTGGTTGCAATTTTCTTCGTCGTGTTTGACTTGGAAGCCCTTTACCTGTACGCATGGGCAGCTTCTGTTCGTGAAGTAGGTTGGGTTGGTTTTGTAGCCGCAGCTATATTTATTTTAGTTTTACTCGTTGGCTTGGTTTACGAATTATCGACAGGCGCACTGAACTGGGCACCTTCAGACAAACGTAAAGCAGCCGGGATTAAACCTAAAATTGGTTCGCCAAATATGGATCTTGCGGAAATTACGCGCTTCAACTCAGTTGAAGAATTGGTTATGGACCCAACTGGCCAAATCCCAGCTCAATCATCTGGTCTTGTGAAAAAGTCACAAGCTCAATCATCTGATAAGGAGTAACTCGGGATGAAATACACATTAACCCGTGCGAATCCGAATGCTGATCAATATCCACTTCAAGAGCGTATCTTGGTAGAAGACCCGCTTTTAGAAGAAGAAGTGAATAAAAACGTATTCATGACTCGTCTAGAGGATGTAATACACACAGCAGTAAACTGGGGACGCAAGAACTCAGTTTGGCCGTTTAACTTTGGTACGTCTTGCTGCTATGTAGAGTATGCAACGACCTTGACCGGTGTACATGACTTGTCACGCTTTGGTGCCGAGGTCATCCGTGCTTCACCACGTCAGGCCGACTTGATGATCGTCGCTGGTACATGCTTCGTGAAAATGGCTCCGGTGATTCAACGTCTGTACGAGCAGATGCTTGAACCAAAGTGGGTAATTTCAATGGGTGCGTGTGCAAACTCAGGTGGTATGTACGATATTTATTCAGTTGTACAGGGTGTTGATAAAATCATTCCTGTCGATGTGTATATCCCAGGTTGCCCGCCACGTCCTGAAGCCCTGATTCAGGCACTCATGCTGTTGCAAGACCAAATTCAACTAGAGCGTCGTCCGCTTTCTGCGGTGATCGGTGATGATCTTAAGCCAGTGTATAAGCCAAAGATGATGCCGGAACGTGACCGTAAGAAAGATCAGCGTGTTGCTGTGAAAAATTTACGCTCTATGGATGAAATTAAATAATTTAAACGACAGATGATCTGTTGCACCCGCTCTGGGTGTAGTCGTCGTTTAGGTTGACTGAATTTGTATTAAATAGGAAGCCAAGCCAATGGCTGAAACTGACATTGCTATGCCAGAATCAACAGCAGTTGATTCACGCCCAGCATTTGCCATCATTGAAGAGCTCAAAACCAAATTTGGTGAGAACTTCTTTGTGCAAACGACTTTCGAGGATTTCCCGACAGTTTGGGTTGAGCGCGCACGTGTACAAGAAGTTTTAATGTTCTTGCGTACCGTGCCACGTCCTTATGTGATGCTATTTGACTTGTCTGCAGTAGATGAGCGCTTGCGTACCCATCGTGACGGTTTGCCTGCATCAGAATTCACAGTGTTCTATCACTTATTGTCGTTAGAGCGTAACTGTGACATTCGTATTAAAGTGGCCTTAAGCGACAGCGATCTGAATATGCCGACCGCAACGAATATCTGGCCGAATGCGAACTGGTATGAGCGTGAAGCTTATGACATGTTTGGTATCAATTTCGAAGGGCATCCAATGCTCCGTCGTATCTTGTTGCCAACCTACTGGGAAGGTCATCCGTTACGTAAAGAGTATTCTGCACGTGCAACTGAATATACGCCGTATATTCAGGATAAGGCCAAGCAGGATTTTGAACAGGAACATTTACGTTTCGTCCCTGAGGACTGGGGTCTGAAGCGCGGTAATGCCGATGAAGACTTCATGTTCCTGAACCTGGGTCCAAACCACCCATCTGCGCACGGTGCCTTCCGTGTGATCTTGCAGCTGGATGGTGAGGAAGTGAAGGACTGTGTGCCTGATATCGGTTATCACCACCGTGGTGTGGAGAAGATGGCTGAACGTCAAACCTGGCATTCCTTCATTCCCTATACTGACCGTGTCGACTACCTGGGTGGTTGTGCGCAAAACATGCCTTATGTGATGGGTGTGGAGCAAATGGCGGGCATTACTGTCCCTGACCGCGCGCAATGTATTCGTGTCATGATGTCAGAACTGTTCCGTATCAATAACCACTTGCTGTTCATTGGTACTGCGATTCAGGATGCCGGTGGTATGACACCTGTATTCTATATGTTCGCTGACCGTCAAAAAGTCTATGACATCGTGGAAGCGATTACCGGTTACCGTATGCATCCGGCATGGTTCCGGATTGGTGGTACTGCACACGACCTGCCAAATGGCTGGGATAAACTGGTTCGAGAATTACTCGACTGGATGCCAAAACGTATGAATGAATACTACAAAGCTGCTTTACGCAACTCGGTATTCATGGGCCGTACCCAGGGTGTGGCGCAATACGATGCAAAATCTGCGCTGGCTTGGGGTGTAACAGGTACTGGTCTGCGTGCCACAGGCATTGATTTCGACGTACGTAAATACCGTCCATATAGCGGTTATGAAAACTACGACTTTGAAGTGCCTTTAGAGTATGAAGGTGATGCCTATGCACGTGTGCTGGTTCATTTCCGTGAAATCGAAGAATCACTGAAAATCATTCGTCAGTGCCTGGATAACATGCCATCTGGTGCTTATAAAGCAGACCATCCATTGGCAGTGCCACCACCAAAAGACAAGACATTGCAAGATATTGAAACCTTGATTACGCACTTCTTAAGCGTGTCATGGGGTCCTGTAATGCCTGCTGGTGAAGCATCTGTAATGGCCGAAGTGGTGAAAGGGGCATCGAACTACTACCTGACTTCAGACAAGTCAACCATGAGTTATCGTACCCGTATCCGTACACCGACTTTCACGCACTTACAGCAAATGCCTTCTGTGATTAACGGCAGTCTTGTATCTGACTTAATCATTTATTTAGCGACAATTGACGTCGTAATGGCTGACGTGGATCGCTAAGGGGTAACGCATTATGATGATTTTGACTGATAGAAAGCCACGTGTGAATGTTGAAGGGATTTTAACGAAGGAAGAAATCCACGAAATCGAACAGCACATGGGCCACTATCCATATCCACGTGCAGCGTGTCTTGATGCGCTGAAGTGTGTACAACGCCGTAATGGCTGGGTAGATGATGCGCAGATGAATGCTATCGCGCAAATGCTCAGCATGAGTGTTGCGGATTTGGAAGGTGTAGCGACTTTCTATAACCGTATTTATCGCCAGCCCGTGGGTCGTCACGTAATTTTACTGTGTGACTCGATTGCGTGTTTCTTGATGGGTGCGGAAACTTTGGCAGAAGCTTTCCAGCGTGAACTGGGTATCCAGTTTGGTCAGACGACTGCTGATGGCCGTTTTACCTTGCTACCAATTTGCTGTCTGGGTAACTGTGACAAGGGCCCAACCTTAATGATTGATGAAGATACGCACGGTTTAGTTGAAGTGACTTCGGTTAAACAGTTGCTGGAGAAGTATGTATGAATACTGAACCAAAACCAATTTATGGTGACGGTAACCCAGAAACGCATCCATTGACCTGGCGTTTGAGTAAACAAGAGCACGTTCGTAATGCCGATGATTACGAAGCCCTAGAGGGTTATGCCGGCTTTAAAAAAGCCATTGGCATGCAGCCGAAAGAAGTGCTGGAAGTCATTAAAGCGGCAACAGTAAAGGGCCGTGGTGGTGCAGGTTTCCCGGCAGGCATCAAATGGTCGCTGATGGCACCAAATGACAATTCAGGTCCTCGTTATCTGATTTGTAATGCCGATGAAATGGAACCAGGTACCTTCAAAGACCGTCTGTTGATGGAAGATCTTCCTCACCAGCTGATTGAAGGTATGCTGATTGCCGGCTATACCCTCGAAGCGACTCATGGTTATATCTTTATCCGTGGCGAATATATCGAAGCGGCAAAATACCTGAACGACGCGATTGCACAAATCCGTGCCAAAGGTTATCTGGGTGAAAATATCCTGGATTCTGGCTGGAACTTTGAGTTGCACGTGCATACCGGTGCAGGCCGTTATATCTGTGGTGAAGAAACAGCACTGATTAACTCGCTGGAAGGCCGCCGTGCCAACCCGCGTACCAAACCACCATTCCCGCAAGTTGCAGGGGCTTGGGGTCGTCCGACGATTGTCAACAACGTCGAGACCTACAACAACTTGCCGGCAATTATGCTGCGTGGCCCTGAATGGTATATTGGTCTGTCTGCGGGTAAATCCAAAGATCCAGGCACTAAAATCTATGGTGCATCTGGTAAGGTGAAATTCCCTGGCTTATGGGAGCTTCCATTTGGTACCACGGCTCGTGAAGTGATTGAAGAACATGCCGGTGGTATGCGTGATGGCTTAAAGCTAAAAGCATGGTTGCCGGGCGGTGCCTCGACTGACTTCCTGGCCGCAGAGCATATCGACCTTCCGATGGATGCAGAAAGCATCATGAAAGCAGGCTCACGTTTAGGAACCTGTTTATTGATGGTGGTGGATGAAACGCAATGTATGGTTTCAGCAACACGTAACCTGGAAGAGTTCTTTGCCCGTGAATCATGTGGCTGGTGTACGCCTTGCCGTGATGGCTTGCCTTGGGCGGTGAAAGCGCTGAAAGCACTTGAAGATGGTACAGGTAAAAAAGAAGATATCGATCACTTGCAGGAACTGACCCGCAAGCTTTGGATTGGTAAAACTTTCTGTGCTCACGCACCAGGTGCGATGGAACCATTAATGGGCGCACTCAAACATTTCCGTGGCGAGTTTGAAGCAAAAGTAGTAAATGCTGCCGCTCAAACCCGCAACGTAGAACAAGCTTAAGGAATTCGACTATGGCTACAATTCATGTCGATGGAAAATCGTATGAAGTCAACGGCTCGGAAAACTTGCTGCAAGCATGTTTGAGTCTCGGCATCGACATCCCATACTTTTGTTGGCATCCATCCTTAGGTTCTGTCGGTTCTTGCCGTCAATGTGCTGTGACCCAATACGCGAATCCAGAAGATACGCGTGGTCGTTTGGTCATGTCATGTATGACACCGGCTGCTGACAATACCTACATCTCGGTTGAAGACAAAGAAGCAGTAGATTTCCGTGCTTCTGTTGTTGAATTCTTGATGACCAACCACCCGCATGACTGTCCGGTCTGTGAAGAGGGGGGGCACTGTCACCTGCAAGATATGACAGTGATGACGCAGCATGACCGTCGTCGCTACCGTTTCACTAAACGTACGCATTACAACCAGGAACTGGGTTCGTTTATTGCCCATGAGATGAACCGTTGTATCGCATGTTACCGTTGTGTGCGTTATTACAAAGATTATGCCGGCGGTACAGACTTTGGCGTATATGCCAACGCATCACGTGTGTATTTCGGTCGTCCGGAATCAGGGACTTTGGAATCTGAATTCTCGGGTAACCTGACTGAAGTGTGTCCTACAGGGGTATTCACTGACAAAACCCACTCTGCACGATATAACCGTAAATGGGACATGCAGTATGCGCCTAGCGTATGCCAAGGCTGTTCTTCAGGTTGTAACATTTCTCCGGGTGAACGTTATGGCGAACTTCGTCGCGTTGAAAACCGTTTCAACGGTGAAGTGAACCAATACTTCCTATGCGATAAAGGCCGTTTCGGTACCGGTTATGTGAACCGTGCTGATCGCCCACGTCAACCGCAATTCCGTACCGGCAACAATGTAGAAACTGTTTCAGTCGATACCGCACTAGACACGGTGATTGCAAATATTCAGGGTAAAAAAGTTCTGGGTATTGGTTCGCCGCGTGCATCACTTGAATCGAACTTCGCACTTCGTGAGCTGGTCGGTCAAGAGAACTATTCAACAGGTCTGTCTCAAAAAGAGCAGAATCTGGTTGAACTGGCAGCTTCAATCATGCAAACCGAGGGTGTTTATAACCCAACGATGCGTGAAATCGAAAGCTACGATGCGGTGTTAATTCTAGGTGAAGATTTAACTCAAACTGCACCACGTATGGCTTTATCTGTTCGCCAGGCTGCGAAAAATAAAGGCAAAGAGATGGCGGCAGAGCGTCGTACTCAAGAGTGGCTGGCTGAACCGGTACAGCGTATTGCTCAAGATGCGAAATCTCCGATTTACATTCTGGCTGCAACACAGACCCGTTTGTCTGACGTTGCCGAAGGTGAAGTGGTTGCGTCTCCAAACGATATTGCACGTTTAGGCTTTGCAATTGCTGCGGGTGTAAAAGGTGAAGTCATCACAGGTCTGGACGATGCTGCTAAAGCATTTGCCCAAACCATTGCTGATACCCTGAAAGCTGCGAAAAAACCATTGATTGTCTCTGGTACCAGCTTGCAAGACGCTGCCATTATGGAAGCGGCTGCACAAGTAGCACAAAATCTGGGTAATGCAGGCTTAACCTTGACTGTTCCAGAAGTGAACTCAATGGGGCTTGCAATTCTGGGTGGTAACAGTCTGGAACAAGCTTTTGCCCAAGACTTCGACACAGTCGTGATTGTTGAAAATGACCTTTACCGTCGTTTACCGCAGACCCAAGTCGACGCTGCACTTGCTGGCAAAGAAGTGATTGTGCTTGATCATTCAGAAACAGAAACGGTGAAGAAAGCCAACATTGTACTGTCTGCTGCAAGCTTTGCTGAAGGCGATGGTACAGTGGTTTCTCAGGAAGGCCGCGCACAGCGTTTCTATCAGGTATATGACCCAAGCTATTACAATCCGGAATTGGCGATCAAGGAATCTTGGCGCTGGTTACATGCGATTGAAACGGGCGTGAAAGGTAAAGCCATTTCATGGACCTTGCTGGATGATGTGATCGAGTCTGTAGCGAAAAACGTACCTGCTTTAGAAGGTATTTTGGATGTGGCACCTGATGCGGGCTTCCGTGTACATGGTCTGAAAGTGGCACGTGAACCACGCCGTTATTCAGGTCGTACTTCGATGCGTGCGCCATTATCTGTACACGAGCCTAAACAGCCCGTGGACAAAGATTCTGCCTTAACTTTCTCAATGGAAGGTTATGTCGGTGACCAGACACCATCTGCGCTGGTACCGTTCGCATGGTCGGCAGGCTGGAACTCTCCACAAGCGTGGAACAAGTTCCAGGACAACGTGGGTGGCCATCTGAAAGGTGGTGATTCAGGCGTTCGTCTGTTTGATCGTCTACCAAAACGTCCAGCACGTACTTTTGTTGCACCAGCCCCAGTGGTTGCGAATGCTGGCAGCTTCCGTCTGGTTCCGATGCATCACATTTTTGCTTCCGGCGAATTTACCGTGAAAACACCGGCGATGGAATCACGTATTCCTGAAGCGGTTTTTGCCGTCGGTGAACAGGATGCAGCGCGCTTGAATGTTCAGGATGGTCAGAAAATTACTGTGAAAGCAGGGGATAACTCGATCGTTCTTCCAGTTCAAGTGATTGAATACTTACCAACAGGTTGTATTGGCTACCCAATCGGTCTTGCACCGACGGTATCTCTTGCAGAGCCTGTTTCAGTCGCGGTAGGAGTGTAATTCATGGAACAAGAATTAATCCGTCAAACGCCGCTGTGGGCTGAAAACTGGCCAATCGCCTATTCAGTACTTCAAGCGATCGTAATCTTACTTGTTGTGGTATTGGTTGCAGCGTTGATGTCTTTCATTGAGCGTCGTTTACTCGGCTTGTGGCAAGACCGTTACGGTCCGAACCGTGTAGGTCCGGGCGGTATGTTCCAGATTGTTGCCGACATGCTGAAAATCATGTTCAAGGAAGACTGGACACCAAAATTTGCTGATAAATTGACATTCCGTATGGCACCAGGCGTTGCGATGGCAACAGCGGTGCTGTCATTCATGGTCATTCCTGTTTCACCGTATTTGGGTGTGGCAGATATGAGCATCGGTCTGCTGTTCTTTATGGCGATGGCAGGGATTGCAGTCTACGCAGTGCTGTTTGGTGGCTGGTCATCTAACAACAAATATGCACTGCTAGGTGGTCTGCGTTCAGCAGCACAAACGATTTCTTATGAAGTGTTCCTCGGCATCTCGCTGATGGGTGTAGTGGCAATTGCCGGCTCATTCAACATGCGTGAAATCGTAGAAGCACAAAAAGACGTCTGGTTTGTTATTCCTCAGTTCCTGGGCTTCCTGATCTTTGTGGTCGCAGGGGTAGCGGTAACTCACCGTCATCCATTTGACCAGCCGGAAGCAGAACAGGAACTGGCCGAAGGTTATCACGTAGAATACGGCGGGATGAAATGGGGCATGTTCTTCGTTGCGGAATACGTTAACGTGGTATTGATCTCAGCATTAATCGTAACCTTATTCTTTGGTGGCTGGTTAGCGCCGTTCGGTCTGGATTTCTTGCCACCGGCATTCTGGTTCATTATCAAGACTGCTTTCTTTGTCATGATGTTCGTATTGGCACGTGGCTCTTTGATGCGTCCACGTTATGACCAAGTGATGAACTTTGGTTGGAAAATTTGCTTGCCATTGGCGTTGGTTAACCTTTTGGTGACTGGTGCTGTGATTCTGTTGAATCAGGCCTAAGACAGCAGGGAGAACAAAATGTTTAAATTTCTAGCTGGATTCGGGTCAATCGTACGTTCGTTGTGGATGGTGTTCAGCCACGCAACACGTAAACGTGACACCATTCTTTACCCAGAAGTCCCAGCCGAAGAAATCGTGCCGCCACGTTTCCGTGGTCGTATTGTATTGACGCGTGACCCGGATGGCGAAGAGCGTTGTGTGGCATGTAACCTGTGTGCGGTTGCGTGTCCAGTAGGCTGTATCTCACTACAAAAAGCAGAAAAAGAAGATGGTCGCTGGTATCCGGAGTTTTTCCGTATCAACTTCTCTCGCTGTATTTTCTGCGGTATGTGTGAAGAAGCCTGTCCAACGACTGCCATTCAAATGACACCGGACTTCGAGCTGAGTGAGTATGTTCGTCAAGACCTGGTCTATGAAAAAGAACACTTGCTGATTTCTGGCCCTGGTAAATACCCTGACTATAACTTCTACCGCGTGACCGGTATGGCAGTTGCAGGCAAAGGCAAGGGTGAAGCACAGCGTGAAAGTGCACCTGTTGATGTACGGAGTCTATTACCATGATGTGGCCATTTTATTTAATGGCCCTCGTGGCCATCGTTTCTACGGTTCGTGTTGTGACCAATACGAACCCGGTACATGCCTTACTTAGCCTGATTGTCTCACTTCTTGCCGTTGCAGGTCTGTTTATGATCGTAGGTGCGCCATTTGCCGGTGCGCTGGAAGTGATTGTCTATGCGGGTGCGATCATGGTCCTGTTCGTATTCGTGGTGATGATGTTGAATCTCGGCGAACAGACTGTTGCACAAGAACGTACATGGTTGACCTCATCTACCTGGGCTTACCCGGCACTGATGAGCTTCCTGATCGGTCTTGTAGTTGTTTGGGTATTGAACTCTGACTACACACAACCTTCATTGGTGATGGGCACTGAAATGGTCGGTCCTAAAGCTGTGGGTCAAGCGCTCTTTACACAGTATTTATTATTGGTAGAAGTTGCTGCGATGTTATTGCTGGCTGCCCTGGTAGCTGCATTCCATCTGGGTAAACGTGAGCCAGGTGCAGAAGAGGACAAAGAATAATGGGCAACATCCCTTTAGAGCATGGTTTGATCGTTGCATCTATTCTTTTTGCACTGGGTTTTTACGGTGTAATGGTGCGACGCAACCTTCTGTTTATTTTAATGAGCCTTGAGATCATGATGAATGCTGCGGCTTTAGCATTCGTCCTGGCAGGCAGTGCATGGGTACAGCCAGACGGTCAGATCATGTTTATCCTGATCTTGACGCTTGCTGCGGCAGAAGCGTGTATTGGTCTTGCGATCGTCCTTCAGTTCTATCATCGCTTCCATCACCTGGATGTGGATGCTGCTAGTGAGATGCGCGGATGAGTTATTTATATCTAACAATTTTATTCCCGTTAATTGGTTTCATCCTTTTGGCGGCAGGGCGTAATAAACTGCCTGAATCAGTTGCTGCCATTATTGGGGTGGGTGCAGTGGGTCTGTCGGCCTTGGTTGCACTTATTGCCGGTCTGGACTTTGTCAACAATGGTTCAACCGCGACGGTACAACACCTGTGGACATGGTTTAATGTCGGCGGTTTTGCACCGGGGATCAGCTTGCATCTTGATGGTTTATCATTATTGATGCTGGGCATGGTGACAGGGGTTGGTTTCCTGATTCATATCTTCGCCTCATGGTATATGCGCGGCGAAGAAGACTTTGCACGTTTCTTCTCTTATTTCAACCTGTTCGTTGCCAGCATGTTGCTGCTGGTTCTGGGTGATAACCTGGCGTTATTATTCTTGGGTTGGGAAGGTGTAGGTCTGTGTTCTTATTTGCTGATTGGTTATTACTACCAAAATCCTGCTAATGGTTTTGCAGCCATCAAGGCATTTACCGTGACCCGTGTTGGTGACGTATTCTTGCTGATTGCCATGTTCCTGTTGTTCCAGCAGTTCGGCACATTGAATACTCAGTACATCGTAGAAAATGCGGCAACTGTAATGACACAAAGCTCGTCATTGACCATCTGGACAGCCTTAATGTTGTTCCTGGGTGCTGCGGGTAAGTCTGCACAGATCCCGTTACAAACATGGTTAGCAGATGCGATGGCAGGTCCAACACCTGTATCGGCCTTGATCCACGCGGCAACGATGGTTACCGCGGGTGTTTACCTGTGCTGCCGTCTGTTCACAGTATTTGAACTGGCCCCTGAAGTCATGGTGTTCATCTCGATTACGGGTGCAGTGACACTGCTGGTGGCTGGTTTTGCTGCATTGGTTCAAACCGACATCAAACGTATTCTGGCTTACTCAACCATGAGTCAGCTGGGTTATATGTTCATGGCGGTTGGTGCTGAAGCCTACCAGGCAGGTCTGTTCCACATGCTGACTCACGCATTCTTCAAGGCATTGTTATTCTTGTCTTCGGGTGCGGTGATTCTGGCTTACCATCACGAACAAAACATCTTCAAGATGGGTGGTCTGTTCTACAAGAACAAATTCCTGTTTGCCTGTTTTGCCATTGGTGGTGGTGCGCTCGCTGCGATTCCATTCCTGACCATCGGTTTCTTCTCGAAAGATGCGATTCTTGCTGCAGTCTGGACACAAAGCCATATTGCAGGCTTACCGGTATTCAATACGCTGTACTGGGTTGGTGTTGCAGGTGCATTCTTAACTTCAATCTATACTTTCCGTTTAATCTGGATTGTATTCTTTGGCAAAGAAAACACGCCTTACCATGAAATCAAAGGCATCACATATTGGGCGCCACTGGCAATCCTTGCGGTCTTGTCAACAGGTCTTGCAATCGTTTTGAAAGCACCCGTCATGAATATTCTGAATGCTGCACAAATTCCAGCGTTCATTATTCCTGAAGCTTTGGAAGCAGGTGCACATGGCGCTGAATATGTCGCGATTGGTGTAGCTTTAGCTGGTCTTGCGGTAGGTGTGGTATTGTTCGCATTTGCCTACAATGCAGTCAAATCTTTTGCCCAGACTTCTTTGGGTGCAGGTCTTGCAAATATTTGCCGTAATGCACTAGGTTTCGATGCGCTTTACGACCTTATTTTTGTTAAACCATATTTATTGTTCGCGAAGATTTTTGGTCGTGATCCGATTGATGGTCTATGGCTGGTACTTCCTGCACTTGTTAAAGGTGGTCACAGCTTTACCAGTTCACGTCAAACAGGATCACTGCGTGAATACGCATCAAGCATGGGGCTCGGCGTCGTTGTCCTACTGATGATCTTGCTCGTGATTCAGGTAGTGGGGAAATAAAATGGAAGCTCCAAACAATATTATTTTGCCGGCTCTGATCCTCATTCCGTTCATTGCAGGTTTTGTGTGCTGGTTGGTCGATAAACTCGACCAACACCTGCCACGCTATATTGCCTTAATTGGTATGCTGGTGACGCTGGTTTTGACCATCGTCCTCTGGCAGTCTGGTACTTATAACTATGAACTTGGCGGCGCAAATCCTTCGTGGGCAGCCGAGTTCAAATTACCTTGGATTCAAACCCTAGGGATTAACATTCACCTGGCAGTAGATGGTCTATCACTGCTGATGGTCGGCTTAACTGCACTTCTGGGTGTACTGGCAGTCGGCTGTTCGTGGGGTGAAATTCAGAAGAACGTTGGTTTCTTCCACTTAAACCTTTTATGGTCTCTGGGTGGGGTGATCGGTGTTTTCCTTGCGATTGACATGTTCCTGTTCTTCTTCTTCTGGGAGATGATGCTGGTTCCAATCTATTTCCTGATTGCACTTTGGGGGCATAAGGGAGCAGAAGGTAAATCGCGCGTTTATGCGGCAAACAAGTTCTTCATCTATACGCAAGTTGCTGGTTTGGTCATGTTGATTGGTATCCTGGGTCTGGTGACCGTAGGTTTCAACATGACTGGCGAAATTCGTTTCGACTACAACTACCTGATGGGAGTAGCGAATACGCTTGATGCACAGGCTCCAGCAGTTGCTTATGCGTTTATGATCTGTTTATTCATCGGCTTTGCGGTAAAACTTCCAGTTTTCCCATTACATGGCTGGTTACCAGATGCACATGCGCAAGCACCTACAGCGGGTTCGGTAGACCTTGCAGGTATCCTGATCAAGACAGCAGCTTACGGTTTACTTCGTTTTGTGATTCCATTCTTCCCGGCAGCTTCTGCACAATTTGCAGACTTCGCGATCATTCTGGGTCTGATTGGTATCTTCTACGGTGCCTGGTGTGCATTCCAGCAAACAGATATGAAACGTCTGTTGGCGTACACCTCTATTTCGCACATGGGCTTCGTATTACTGGCGATTTATGCAGGTAATATCCTGACCTTCCAGGGTCTGATGATCATGATGCTGGCTCACGGTCTGTCTTCTGCTGCACTGTTCATTATGTGTGGTCAAGTCTACGAACGTGTGCATACTCGTGATATGCGTTTGATGGGCGGTATGCGTGGTCAGTTCCCTTATCTTGCATTCTTCCTGATGTTCTTCATTGCGGCGCTTGTGGGTATTCCTGGTCTGGGTAACTTTATTGGTGAATTCCTGATCCTGATGGGGTCTTTCAACAAATTCCCGACATTTACCATCATTGCTGCAATCAGCTTGGTGTTCGCAGGTCTGTACGGTTTAATCCTGATTCACAAGGCATTGTTCGGTACACCAAACGAAGAGCAAAAACAGCACTATACACATCCACTGAAAGATTTGAACGCGCGTGAAGTAGTGATTCTGCTGATCTGTGCGCTTGGTCTTGTATGGCTTGGTCTATACCCACAAAGCTTCCTTGATGTTTCAAACTCAAGCATGGCGTGGTTAGCAAATAGCTACATTCCAGTTCAAGAAGTTGTTGAAGTGGTTGCTGAACAAGCACCGGTTCAACTTGAAAATGTGGAGATCCAATAAGCCATGAACTTCACAATGTCTTTTTCTGAGCTTATGCCGTTAGCACCTGTGATGATCGTGGCATTAACTGCGATCGCGGTCATGTTGTTGACTGCAATTAAGCGTAACCATAACTTAGTTGCGACTACGGCCGTAGTGGGTTTAAACCTAGCTGCGTTCTATATCGTCTTTGTTTTATTGGCGGGTAAATTTACACCTGCCAATATCATGAACATGTTCATCGTAGATCCGTTTACGATGCTGTACCAGTTCATGATTCTGATTGCTGCACTGGCATGTTGTACCTTGTCACATGCTTACATCGAAACTTATAAAGATAACCGTGAAGAGCTGTATATCCTGATGCTGGCATCTGTTGCAGGTGCAATGCTTATGGTAGCAAGTTCTCACTATGCCTCTTTCTTTATCAGCCTTGAGTTAATGTCGATCCCTGTTTACGGCTTGCTGGCCTATACACATCAGCGTTCTCAATCGCTTGAAGCAGGTGTGAAATATCTGGTGCTTTCGGCAACTGCTTCTGCAATGTTGTTGATGGGTATGGCATATATCTATGCTTATACAGGTTCTTTAAGCTTTGTTGGCGAACCAGGCAAGTTATTGAGCGTGTTCAACCAACCAGCAGTTGTGGTGGGTCTGGCATTTATTATATTTGCCGTTGGCTTCAAGTTATCACTTGCCCCGTTCCACAAATGGACACCAGATGTCTATGCCGGTGCACCAGCGCCGATTGCGACTTTCCTGGCGACAGTTGCAAAAGTGGCAACGCTGGGTCTGTTTGCACGTTACGTTCTGTCTTCAGGCTTGTTACTGTCTGATAGTTTCATTACGATTCTGACTGTGATTGCGGTACTGTCGATTCTGGTCGGTAACTTGCTGGCAGTAAAGCAGGTGAATTTAAAGCGTATCCTGGCCTACTCTTCAATTGCTCACTTTGGTTATATCCTGGTGGCGATCGTTACGGCACGTAATACTGACTTCTTGCAAGTACAAGGTTTTGCGACTTTTGAAAGCTTGAACGTGTATGTCATTACTTATGTACTGACCACAGTGGGTGCCTTCGGTGTAGTGACCTTGATGTCCAGCCCATATAACAATACTGACGAAGCAGGCAGCCTGGCGGAATACCGTGGTCTGTTCTGGCGCCGTCCGGTATTGACAGCGGTATTGACTGTCATGATGTTATCGCTGGCAGGTATCCCGTTAACGGCTGGTTTCATTGGTAAGTTCCTGGTGATTAAAACTGCAGTTGCAGGCGAGGCTTGGTTCCTTGCAGCAATGGTCATTCTGGGTTCAGGTATCGGTCTGTACTACTACTTGCGTGTTATGGTAGTGATGTATATGACTCCACCAGAAACGCCGCGTATCGATGCGGTGAATCACTGGGGCCAGAAAGTGGGCGGTATCATGGTACTGGCAGTGGCATTACTGGTGTTGGTATTGGGTGTCTACCCGGATCCAATGATTGCAATCTCCAAGTTTGCATTCTTTGCCCTGTCGCCTGAATTACAGCAGTTTATTTTCACTTTGGTGCAAAGTGGTTTTAACTGATTTCGTGCCTGACTAAGCTATTACAAAAAAGCCTCCATGATTGGGGGCTTTTTTATTTATAAAAATCAACAAAAGCCTCTATAATGGTAGAAATTTAGTTTTACCCTTTTAGGTGTTCTCCCGTGGCTATCCATGAAATTCGTCATCCTTTGATCCGACATAAATTAGGTCTGCTTCGTCGTGCCGATATCAGCACGAAAAATTTCCGTGAGCTGGCACAAGAAGTGACCATGCTGCTGACCTATGAAGCAACCAAAGACTTACCAATGGTTGAGCATAAAATTGACGGTTGGGATGGTGCAGTCAAAGTTGACCGCATTGCGGGTAAAAAAATCACCGTTGTACCGATTTTGCGTGCAGGGATTGGGATGCTGGACGGTTTCCTGAATCTGATTCCAAGTGCCAAAGTATCTGTACTGGGGCTGGAACGCGATGAAGAAACACTGGAAGCGCGTACCTATTATAAAAAACTGGTTCCAGATGTACAAAACCGGATTGCCATGATCATTGATCCAATGCTGGCGACAGGTTCATCACTGGTTGCGGCAATTGATGTACTCAAAGAAAATGGCTGTAAAGATATTCGGGTCATGGTGCTGGTGGCGGCGCCTGAAGGAATTAAGCGGGTTGAAGAAGCACATCCGGATGTGGTGATTTTCACTGCTGCCATTGATAAAGGCTTAGATCACAATGGTTATATTGTGCCGGGTCTAGGTGATGCAGGTGACAAGATTTTTGGTTCAGTTCAAAAAGACTAATGGTTAAAAATGCACAGGAAAGGGGCTTTTAGGGCCTCTTTTTTATATACTGAATACTGACAGAAGCAGAGTAGGGGATGTTTATGACTTCCGAGCAATATCAAGGAAAAGTACAACAGTACAATCCAGAAAAAGGATTTGGTTTTATTTCTTCACCTGAAGGTGAGATATTTTTTCATATCTCGGATTTCCCTGCTGACTCAGGTGAACCGAAACGCAATGACCGGGTAAAATTTAATGTAGTTCAAAATGGAGATCGCTACAAAGCCATCAAAATTGAACGTGTAGAAGACAAATCCAAGAAAGCCAAAAAAGCCAAAGCGGTAGCAGTCAATACTTCGATTACCTCAGCCCTATTGTCGAATTTAAAGCGTTAATTTTTGCTTGGAAAATACATCCAGAAGGAGGTTTTAGAGCCTCTTTTTTTATTTGAGTATTAGGCTAACGTGATTTGTAGGAGCTTGTGTAATCCAAGTTCTGTATAGCGTTACTAAAACAATAAAATACTCACCAAAGCTCAACAATATCCTTTGAGCCTTTCCATATAAAATACGCATCTGTTGAATGATCTAGGGACATATATCATGTTTACAGATGGAAGAATTAAAAGCTACGATGCCAGACGTGGGACTGGAACGATTGAGCTCATAGAAAAGCCGCAAGAGCTAGATTTTCGCTTACAGGATCTACCTTCCTCTGAGATCGCACCACAAGTCGGGGAGCGACTTAAATTTAGAATAATTGAAGAGCAGAATACGATTCAACTGGACAATATGGTACGTCTGGATATTAAGCGTCAGGAAGAGTAGGTCTCTGAAGTGGTTGCGCTACCGTCTCTAGCTCCTGCAGTGATGGTTACTCCAGTACGCCATACTATTTTCTTTAGCCCCACACTCTGGTTGGCGCTGGTAACAGCGATCGGTTTTATGATTTTTGGAGAAATTTAAGTTAGGTATAAACCGTCCTATTATAATTTTACTAAGCTATTTGTCTCATCATTCAAATACAAAAGCATCGTACGGTGCTTTTTATTTGAGAATTTTAAAGGATTTCTGAATATAATTACTCAAAATATCAAATACAAGAGCTGCTTATGTTTCAAGAGGGGAAGATCAAAACTTATAATCAAGAACGTGGTTTTGGTTTTATCGAAATTGAAGGGGAAGCAAAAGATTTATTCTTCCACATAAAAGATTTCCCAAACAAAAATGTTTTACCAAAAGTTGGGGAAAGGTTAAAGTTTCTAATTGTGGAGGATCAAGGCAAGTTTAAAGCGGATCATATTGTTCGCTTAGATATTTCATATCAAAAGACGCCTTCACCCAGTGTCAGTCAACATAATGATCTTCAGGTAGAAAGAGCAACACTCTATCATCCGCCTAAAAAGCCAGCGTTATCTAAACTGTTTATCAGTATCGGCATAGTTATTATCGTCATACTTGCTGTATTGGCTTATGGAAAATACCAAAACTATAAAATACAAAAGCAACAGCAACTTGAGTATTTAATACAAGAACAAAAAAGGCTGGTTTCAGAACAACGTGCAGCCTTAGGTAATTTACCTGAACAAGGCCTAAACGAACAAGCTAAGAAGAATTTAGAGGTATCCACCAATACCCCTCTTAGAAGTACTACTTCCTCCACTTCAGTGTCGTCACCTTATCAGTGTGATGGCAGAACCCACTGTAGCCAGATGCACTCTTATGATGAAGCGGTATTCTTTTTGCGACATTGCCCTGGTACCCAGATGGATGGAGATGGTGACGGTATTCCTTGTGAACATCAATTTCACCGTTAAAAAAAGCGCCCTTCGGCGCTTTTTTATTTCAACAGAATTCTAAGCTTCACAGAATTTCATAAAGGCCTTAAGACCCGGGCCTTGATATTTCTGACGGTGCACCAGCATAAACAGGGGGCGGGTCAGTGACCAGAATGGGGTGTCCAGAATTACCAGATGACCTTTTTCGAGCAAAGGCTCAACCGCCAGTTTGGAAATACAGGACATGCCAATCCCACCTGCGACAATTTTTAAAATCGCTTCATTATGACCCAGCGTCAAGCGGATTTTGGCATCAGGAACATCTTTCAAAATCGCATTGTCAAAGACCTCACGCGTCCCTGAACCTTCTTCACGCAAGATCCACTCTACAGACTTGAAATCTTTTGCCGTTAAGGCACGGTCAAGCTGTGCCAAAGGGTGGTCGGGCGCACAGCAGACGGCCAGTTCATCATTACGCCAAGGAATACATTGCAGCTGCGGCAGATGACAGGAACCTTCAATTAAGGCCAGATCCAGCTGGAACTGATTGACGGCTTCAATCATCTGTCTGGTATTTCCCACTTGCAGCTGTAAGTGCGCTTGGGGCTGAATTTTTAAGAAACCTGCCATCAGATCAGGCATTAAATAATCTGAAATAGTGAGTGTCGCACCCAGACGTAGATCAATACTCTGTAACTCGCCTTGAGCTGCTTGCTCAAATGCCTCACAACGGCCCAGAATTTCTAGGGCTTGCGGGAGTAAAAAACGGCCCAAATCATTCAGTTGTAAACGTTTTCCGAGCCGATCAAACAAAGGTGCCCCAAGGCCATCTTCTAAATCTGCTAAAGCCATACTCGCCGCACTTTGGGTGAGTTTGACTGCATCACTGGCTTTGGTGACGGTGCCTTCTTGAGCAACTGCTACAAAAACAGCCAGCTGGCGTAAAGTCATGCGCATGAATAGAGCCTTAACATTTAAAAAATATTAATAAATTATAGGGTCATGCTACCATGAGCATAGTCTTTGATGCCACGTTTGAATCATGTCTATTGAAAAATTTAGCCTGGAAAAGGTTTTATCTGTACACCGTTGGACCAATACGCTGTTTAGTTTCACTATGACACGCCCTGCGCATTTTAAATTTACGGCCGGGCAGTTTGCGCGTATTGGCTTAAAAGTCGGAGATCATCTGGTCGTTCGAGCCTATTCAGTCGTGTCATCACCTTTTGATGAGACCCTGGAATTTTTCTCGATTGTGGTGCCGGAGGGGGCATTTACCTCGCATTTGCAGTATTTAAAAGTGGGAGATGAGCTGTATCTGGAAAAAATCCCTTATGGTTTTTTGACGCTTGCACGTTATCAGTTGCCACTGCCTAAAGACTTATGGCTGTTGGGGACGGGAACTGGACTTGCGCCATTTCTTTCAATGCTACAGGACTTTGAAACCTGGATTAAATACGAAAATATTCATCTGGTATATAGCGTGCGTACCGAAGCTGAATTGGCTTATGTGACGCGTATCCAGGAAATTGCTGAAACTTTTGGTGAAGGTCATCGCGGCTTTAAATTTATTCCGATTATTACCCGCGATCCACATGCTGCTTTGCATGATCGTTTACCCGTACTGATTAAAAATGGTCAGCTTGAGAAAGCGGCGGGACTCGAATTTAATCCGGCCAGTAGCCATATTATGCTCTGTGGAAACCCGCAAATGGTAGAAGATACTAAAGAGGCGCTTAAAGCTCGAGGTCTGAGCATGAACCGTCGTGGTGAAGGAAATATTGCAGTAGAGAATTACTGGTAAGTACTTTGCCTCCTCCTTTGGAAAAAGAAACAGGCTTTCTGGCATAAAAAAACCTCCAATTGGGAGGTTTTCTGCTCTTCAACACTTAGTGGACAAACATATCCATAAAATCGCGGATTTCCTGAATCGCGCTATCGACATCGGTTGTTAGCCAGGTCGGCTCAAAGAAGCCTGCATAATGTTCAATCCGCTCAGCAGGTACAACCAAACGCACCGGGCAATCCTCTTCCAGTAAACGCCACGGAATAATGGGAACTTCATTGTCCAGCCACGCCACCACATTTCGCACATCAATCACCATGGCATTGATGCAATCAGGAAAGGGCATGACCGACATTTCCTCGGTACGGCGACGGAAATATTCCAGGTCTTGCCAGCGTAGCAAATAGCCTGGCTTGCTAAACTCAATAATTCCAATCAGATGCTGATCACGAGTATAGTGCAAAGCACACTGATGTGTAATATCAGTGTCAAGATCAAGCGATACACTCTGTTGACGATACGCCATAAAGCTCGAATGCATGAAAAATAAGGTCAATGATTATAGCTTATTTTAAGCAAAGTCGCAGGTCTATTCATTACTAGCGATCTGGGCATGACCTGGACGGGAGCAAAGGGGAGATGGGAAGGATTTTTAGTCTCCCTTATCTATGAAGAATCTGGGCTTACAGCTATCAGTAGAAGTAGCATAAGGGAGGGTTGCAAGAGCGCTTGCCCAGCCTATCTAGGTGATCGCACAAAAAAAATCATTCAAATTTTCAAAAACGTTTAACCCCCTTTAAAACCGGATTCCTGTGCTCAAAAATCAGACTCATTCGTTTGATACATAGAACTTACATCCCGTCACTATCTCACCATGTTTTGTCACAGAAGTGTCGCTAACTGCTTGTTATGATAAAAATCTACTTATGAATAAGAAATAGTGAGGATGGTCATGGGCAATGATTTTAATAACAAACCACCTTCAAATCATCAGGACGAAGTTACACAGAAAAAACGTATCCCCGTCTATATTTTGATTTTAGTCGGTATCTTTTTGCTCGCCGTATTATTCTATATGTTTGCGGATATGGAGCCAGATTCCCCTGCGGAACGGCCTAATACGCCTGTACCAGCGACGACAGCTCCTGCGAGTACTGGCCCGAACACAGGCGGTGAAAGTACCGAGGCGACAGCGACTGATACAGAAGCGACGGCAACGGCAACTGATACTGCACAGGCTAATCAATAAGGTACAGATCAAAAAAGCTCTGGTTAATCACTGGGGCTTTTTTAATGGATTGTGGTGTTTTCTAAGCTCTGCATATCCAGAGCGTCTGAATAGATAAAGTCCAGGCTGTATAAGGAAGAAGCCAAGTATTTAAAACTCTAAGGCTTTCAAATTCAGATAAATAGCGTGATAACAAAGAGGGCATAAAACACATGAATGATTATATGAGAGGTCCACGCGGGGGCTATGATGCCATGTACTATTGGGATCAGTTTCATCCCATAATCAGTGCAGTTGCCATATTAATTGTTGGCTGGATCATTGCACTACTGGTTTCTGCCGGAATTAAGAAGCTTTTGCAGAAGCTCGGGACAAATAGGCACCTGAGTACCGCAACCGGACATCGCTCCAACATGGAAAGCATTATTGCCCGGGTCGTCTTTTGGCTGATTCTGATCATTGCTGTGATAGGTGCATTTAATGTGCTGAACCTGACAGGGATCAGTGACCCCTTCAGTAGCATGATCCAGCAGTTCTTGCTATTTATTCCACAATTGCTGGCCGCTATTGCAGTCGGCTTTATTGGTTGGATAGTGGCAAATCTGGTGAAAATGGGTTTGCAGAAAGTGCTGAACCGTACCCAACTGGATGAAAAGCTCAGTGCAGAAGTTGGCGTCAGTCCAATTAGCCAGAATATCAGTGAAATTGTTTACTGGTTAATTTTATTACTATTCTTGCCAATTGTATTGTCGATCCTCGGATTAGACGGCCTGTTATTGCCAGTTCAGAACATGGTGACAGACGTTGTCAGTTATCTTCCGAATATTTTCATTGCTGCAGTCATTGTATTTGTCGGTTATATTCTCGCAAAAATTGTCCGCGGTATTGTGGAGGGTTTGCTGAACAGTCTGAATGTACAGCATCAGGCTGAAAAAGTCGGGATCTTCAAGAACTCGAATGTCGCTCAGGTACTGGGTTCATTTGTCTTTGCAGTGGTGATTATCACATCGCTGATCATTGCCTTTGAAGCGCTTGGAATTGAAGCGATTTCTGAGCCGGCAACTGCCATGCTGTATGAAATCATGCATGCCATTCCAAATATTATTGCGGCAGCCCTGATTCTGATCTTGGCTTATGTGGTTTCTAAACTGGTAGCACGTCTGGTCACAGAAGTTGTTGCAGGCACAGGTGTCGATGAAATTCCAGCCAAGCTTGATGTACAACGTTTCTTTGGTAGCACTAAACTTTCCAATGTGGTGGGTTACCTGATCATTCTGTTTACCATGCTGTTCGCGGTTTCTGAAGCCGCCAACCGTCTTGGCTTTGAACAGATCAGTGGTCTGATTGCCATGTTTATCTATTTTGGTGCGAATATTCTGCTGGGTGCGGTGATTCTGGTCATCGGTTTCTGGCTGGCCAATATCGTGGCAAATATTGTACAACGTGGTGAATATAACAGTTCACGCTGGTTAGCTAATCTGGTACGTGTCCTGATCATGGGACTGGTTATTGCCATGGGTCTGCGTGCAATGGGCATTGCAGATTCGATCGTGAACCTGGCATTTGGTCTGACGCTGGGTGCGGTAGCTGTTGCCTTTGCCTTGGCTTTTGGTCTGGGTGGTCGTCAGCCTGCAGAACGTGTCTTGACTGATCTGATTGACAAGGCAAAACGTGAAGCCAAGGAACCGAATCCAGTCAAGGATAAAGCTGAAAATAGCATGTTTTCAGGATTAGGCGCCAAGACTGCTACTACAGGTACAAGTGTCGCCGATAGGGCAGGTACGACAGGTTCTGCCTTCACCACCCCGGGAGCTACTGGTTCAGATTCAGATCCTAACGATCTGTCGAATACGACACCAGCAACGCTCACTACTGCACCACTACAAGATGATGATGCATCTATTGATTCGGTCACTCCGGATGCCGATCAGGCTGTCCCGGATTCAGTCAAAGTTGATCCGGCTCATCCGCCAGCCAATAATCCATTTGGCTCAACAGGTGAGGACGAACCTGGTATAGATATTGATCATTCTACTCAGAAAAAAGATGACCTGAAATAACCTGTTCAGGACCAACAGAATCGGCCACGCTTAAGTGGCCGATTTTGCTAGTGAAAAAAGGGAAATAATTATGGCAAAAGCACCGAATAAGTTTTTAGCGCCCGTGGTTATTGCTGGAATTACTGTAGGCTTTTTAGCAGGGGCACGCCGGTTTATTTTTGTAAAATCTCAACGTGCTAAAAGCAGACAAAATGAAAATCAAGTCCACTCACCAGAAGGTACGGATGAGGAAATGCAAAATAATGATTGAAATTAATACTGGATTTGGTATTTTTCATAAGAGTGATATATGAAATATTACTTAAAATATAGATACTTAAATTTAATATTCCTGTCATATAAAGTATTTAAATTAAGTTCAAAGGAATGAAAATAATGAGGGTAATTTCAATGCTAAATAATTTATGGACGACATTCACAGACACAGTACAGCAACCACAGCATATTGCAGAAGCTGTAGAGAAAATGGATCTGACGATTGAACGTCTTTCTTCTCTAGACGTTCTATTGTTTCAAACAGACTATCTTGAATAAGTTTGCAAGTGAAAGATAAAAAGAGCTGAATGATTCAGCTCTTTTTTTATGTCTGGATTTGAATAGATTAAACATATTCTGAGGCAGCATGCGCAGAAGCCCAGGCCCATTGGAAGTTGAAGCCACCCAAATGGCCGGTGACATCCAGAACTTCACCTACAAAATACAGACCTTTTTGCTTCTTGCTTTCCATGGTTTTGGAAGATACTTCGGTGGTATCCACACCGCCTAAAGTGACTTCGGCAGTACGGTAACCCTCTGTTCCTGACGGCTTTAATTCAAAGCCCTGTATACGCTTGGCAATCTGCTCCAGCTTGTCATCACTGAGATTACCAATAGGGGTATCGGCGACCTCAGCCCAGACCAGGTTTTGTAGTTCAATCACGACACTTTTCGGTAGATGTTCACTTAATAAAGTGCGGAGTAAAACTTTAGGTTGTCCCTGTTTTTTACGCTTGAAGAAATTAATCAAATCCATACTCGGTAAAAAGTCGACCTTAAAGCTTTGGCCCACATCCCAGTAGTTGGACAATTGCAGGGAGCTGGGACCACTTAAACCGCGATGGGTAAATAACAGCGCTTCGGTAAAGCTGTTTAAATCATTGGATAAGGTTGCTTCAATGGCGTTGCCACTCAGACGGGTGGTAACTTCTTTAAAGTGATCCGAGAAGGTAAAAGGCACCAGACCGGCACGAGTTGGATAGACATGATGGTCAAACTGTTTGGCAATCTCATAGCCGATTCCTGAACCTCCTAAGGTCGGAATCGACAGGCCGCCAGACGCCACTACCACAGACTCTACTTCAAAATAGCCCAGAGAGGTAGCCACCTGAAAACCTTGCTCTGCGACCGTATTCACTGCTTTTACTTCACAACTGGTCTTAATCTCAACCAGACCGGTCTTATCACACTCTGCCAGCAGCATTGACAGGATTTCTTTGGCTCCATTTAAGGTAAACAGCTGTCCATGTTTGCGTTCTTCATATTCGATGCCATATTCACAGACCAAACCAATAAAATCCCAGTTGCTATAACGGCTTAGAGCTGAAATCACAAAATGCGGATTATGTGAAATATAATTACTTGTTTCGACATACAGGTTGGTGAAATTACATTTTCCGCCACCCGACATTAAAATTTTCTTACCGACCTTGTTGGCCTTTTCGACGACCAGCACTTTGCGACCACGTTGTGCAGCCATATACGCCGTCATTAAACCTGAAGCACCGGCACCTATGACTAAAACATCGTATTGCTTGGAAGACATGACACACTCAAGGGAGAAGAAAAGGAAAGCATTATAGACAATTTTATTTCAGCTTTCTCTATTCATACTGAGCTAAAAGCTGAATCGTGGAGGCTGAACCGCTATTGATCTAAAATACTTTTAAAAGATGAGGAAATGAACGCTATGAATTTAGGAGCAGATTTTAAGGTTCTTAGCTTGTAAACCCCCTGTATGAATGACCAGCAGTTTTGATCCTGCCGGGAAATATCCTTGCGTAATGAGCTCAAAGAGACCCATCAGCATTTTTCCGGTATAGACCTGTTCCAGAGGAATATCATATTTAGCTTCAAAATCTTGAATAAACTGGATAAGGGCAGGCGTGGTTTTGGCATATCCCCCGCAGCAATAATCATCGAGAATGGACCAGTTCTTTTTTACTGTGAATTTGGCAACCTCATCTTTTAGAAAATCACCTTTCAAGGCAGAAAATCCTAATAACTGCTGGTGAGGATGACTGGCTTCAATCAGACCTGTTAAGGTGCCTCCTGTACCCACTGCACAGCAGATGACATCAAACTGTTCATCGTCTGGTCTTAAAATTTCCCGACAGCCTTGAATGGCCAAGGTATTGGTGCCGCCTTCAGGAATCAGATAATGTTCAGAAAATTGTTGCGTCAGCTCTTGCAAATAGTCAGGTTGATGCCGGCGCTGATATTCCTCACGGCTGACAAAGTGCAGCTGCATACCGAGCTCTTGTGCCAGTGCCAAAGTCGGATTTAGTTCTTTATCTTTTAATTCTGCACCACGGATAATACCGACACTTTTAAAATTAAACTGATGTGCGGCAAAAGCCGTAGCTGCAATATGATTGGAGTAAGCACCACCAAAGGTCAATAGTTGGTGATAACCGGCTCGTTGCGCTTCAAGAAAGTTATATTTCAGCTTAAAAAATTTATTGCCTGATATATGAGGATGCACCAGATCCAGACGGCGCACCGTCACCGAAATATTCTGAATTAAAAAGTGCTGATCTGGAATAGTATGGGCAAGAGCGTCAAACATAAGCATTAAAAAAATTGAAAGACAAGAAATCAGAATAAGCTGAAAATGAGCAAATTGAAGATAAGCTGCAGGCTAATCGGTGGCTTATCAATAAAAAACGGACTCACATTGTCACAATTTAGTTGCTGAAAATTTAAACCACAGTGCTAGTCTGATAAAGACAACCTCATTGAGGATAACAATAATGAAAATATTATTCTATGTTGCCTTGAGTATTGTCGGACTGAGTTTGACCGGCTGTGAGGATCCGCTCAACAAACCCAGAACGGATACCCGTACCATGATTATTGGAGGCGTGCCAGTGCATGATCAGGATTATCAGCTGCGAGATGAACATCTTATTGTCCAGAATCAGTTAAAACCTTAACACCTTCATCTGGTTGAAATTCAGGATAAATACAAAATTTTTTAAAGCAAATAATCAGATTTTTGTTTAAAATAAGAACCCGATTTTTAGGTAGGTCATCTCGTGGAATCATTCTGGATTTTAGGCTCGATTGCTTTTGCCCTCATGTTAGGTGCAATGAGTCCTGGGCCAACCTCTATCTATGTGGCAAAAAATTCCATTGCAATTTCACGTAAACATGGCTTATTTACTGCACTAGGCACCGGTTTAGGTGCGGCGGTTTTTGGCTTGCTCGCTGTGCTAGGTTTACAGGCCTTTTTACTGGCCGTTCCTTCGGCTTATCTGGCCTTAAAGATCTGTGGCGGTTTGTATCTGCTGTGGCTGGCATTTAAAATTATTAAACATGCTAAAGAACCTCTTGAGACAGACACCGCTATCAGCAAGCAGATATCTTTAAGTCGCGCTTTTACCACCGGCCTGATTACCCAACTGTCCAATCCAAAAATTGCGATTGTATTGGCCAGTATTTTTACGGCACTTTTACCGAAAGAAATTCCCACTTATTTTTATATTGTTCTGCCAGTATTGTGCTTTTTTATTGATGCAGGCTGGTGCTCTCTGATCGCTGTGGCTCTGTCTGCGGAAAAGCCACGCCGTGTGTATTTAAAGTTTAAGGCAATATTCGACCGGGCAGCAGGTGCAGTCATGACCGTGCTCGGCTTGAAGTTAATTTTTGGCATGAAGTAAGTTTATTATTCACTTTAGCTGCATATCCAGATTTAGGTTCTGTGTTTGCAAAAGCATGAAATGCTGATTGGTATGATTGCTTAAAGTTTATAAATGATGGACATGAAAGCACATAAAAAACATATAAATGAAGCTGATCTCTGTCGCTATAAAAATATGCAAAACAGCGCCAGAACTTATTAAAAACAAGACAGATCGGGAGTGTAGTTTTTTTATTTTTAACTCTTATTCTGCCTTGCTTTCGATCCACACAAGCTCTGTTATTTGTTAGATAACACTTCCTGCTGCGCGTAGCGAAAAGCTCTTTGCATATTTCAGTCAAGTTGAGGGGGGAAAGCCTAATTCTTCTCCAATCTACTCCTCATTAAGCGATCCCAAGACAGTTGTTAATCCTTGAAGTGTATAGGCATCCACTGATAGCTTTTTCCCTCCTTTGAATAAATATGTCCAATTCCAGGGAAAGGTAAATGCGGAGCTGCAATCGTTTGTCCTTGCTTGGCATAGTTTGCGAAAGATTTTAAGCGGGTTTCTACCGCTTTTTTCGGATCAATATCAAAGTCGACCGTGGTGTGAGGCCGGTCAAACTGAATACTGTGTGAATGTACTATATCTCCAATAAAAATCAGCTCCTGACCCTGTGATTTTAAGCTAAGACCAAAATGTCCCGGCGTATGTCCTGCCGAACTGATGACATGAAATCCATGAATTTTGTCACCAGATTTAAAAGTTTTAAGCTGATCTTTAGCCTGATAAGGAGCAATGGCTTTTTTGATTTTATCTACAGTAGCTGCAAAAGCTGCACGCTTTTGTTGCGGCAAGTGTTCTACACTTTTTGGATTCATCCAGAAATCCAGTTCAGTTTGAGAAATATAGACGGTCGCATTGGGGAAATTTGCACTGCCATGATTACTGATGCCACAAACATGGTCAGGGTGTAAATGGGTGAGCAGGATAGTACTGACTTGCTCTGGTTTTTGTCCTGAAGTCTGTAAATTGGAATATACCGAACCCAAATGAGGACCATTACAGCTGGCAGTGCCACTATCGACCAAAGTTAATCCTTTTCCATCATTCACTAAAAACGCATTCACCGAAGTCTGAATGCCGTGGCTGTGGTGGATATAATATTTTTTGAGAATCTGATTTATTTCAGCTGCAGGCAGGTTTTTAAATAAGGTTTGGGATAAATAATTGCTCCCATCAAGCAGCGCCGTAATTTGATAATCTCCAAAGCTGTGTTGATAATAACCGAGAACCTGTTTCTGTTGCGGTAGAGTCGAAGACGGAGCTTGGGCATGGGTTGGAGAAACGCCAACAAGTGAACTGAAAGCAAATACGGATAGGGCTAAAGGGACAGTTAAATATTTCATGGCTATTCTTATGTAATTGAAGTCAATTTTATGTATTAGCATGAATATCATTAAAAAAGAATATGAATATATTTACCTTTTTACAAGGCCAAGCATATATTTTCTTCTGTACTAAAAATGCAGTCTGCACCTGTATATTAAATTTTTTGAGAAACAAAACCTGTATTTTTATTAAAATATTATTGTAAACAGATTGTTTAGATATATTTCACTTTTCATGAAAAGACCGTTAGTATGGGGAGATAACGAACAGTTTTGAGTGCCACTATGAGTTTCTGGAAAAGAAAGAACAATGCCAACTTTGTGTTTTTCATCATAACGTTATATTCATTGCTGGGCTTCGGCATTGGCTATGTAATCTGGGAATTTGTGCTGCAAGGCTGAGCGGTTTAGAAATAAAAAAGCCTCTAAATCAATAGAGGCTTTTTTCTTATCTTAGACCTAAATCTTAAGACACTTTATCACCCGGTTTAGCTCCCGTTTCAGGGGAAATCACCCAAACACCTTCGCCATTGCCTGCGGCTAAGACCATACCGTTAGAAATACCGAAACGCATTTTACGTGGGGCTAAGTTCGCTACCATCACCACCAATTTACCTTTGAGGTCGTCAGGCTTATAGAACTCACGGATACCACTGAACACATTGCGTGGTTCAGCTTCCCCCACATTTAAAGTGAGTTGAAGCAGCTTGTCAGAACCTTCAACCGTAGCGGCCTGCAAAACTTCAGCAACACGCAGGTCAACCTTCATAAAATCATCAATATGAATGATTTCAGCTTCACCGACTTTAGGTTCGGGCTTTTTCTCAGTCTTCTTCTCTTTTTTCTTTTCAGTTTTTGCAGGTTCAGCTGTAGCAGTCAAAGAATCTTTAGACGCATCGACCATCGCTGCAACCGCTTTGGGGTCTACACGTTGCATCAGCGGTTGGAACAATGCAATTTCGTGATCCACCAGAATTTCGGTACGAGAGGCAAAATCGAAAGCAGCCAGTTTCAGGAAGTCCTGAACCTGAGTAGCCAGGGCTGGAAGAACAGGAGCCAGGTAAACAGCCAATTGACGGAACAGGTTAATGCCTACCGAGCAGACTTCATGAACTTGTTGCTCTTCACCTTCAACTTTGGCTAAAGCCCAAGGTTTTTTCTCATCAATATATTGGTTTGCTTTGTCTGCAAGTGCCATAATTTCACGAATGGCCGTTGAGAACTCACGTGCTTCGTAAGCTTGAGCGATTGAATCACCAGCATCAATAAAGCTTTGCACCAGTTCAGGTTCTGCACAACTTGCTGATAATTTATTGTCAAACTTGGTATTGATGAACTTGGCACAACGACTGGCAATGTTGACTACTTTACCGACCAGGTCGGAGTTTACTTTCTGAACAAAGTCTTCAAGATTTAAGTCAGAATCTTCCACTTTGTCAGACAGTTTAGAGGCAAAGTAATAACGCAGATATTCAGGATTCAAATGCTGTAAATACGTTTCCGCTTTAATAAAGGTGCCGCGAGATTTCGACATTTTCTGACCATTCACAGTCAAGAAACCGTTGACGAATAAACCAGTTGGAGTACGGTAATTCGCGCCTTCCAACATGGCTGGCCAGAACAGGGCATGGAAATACACGATGTCTTTACCAATGAAGTGATAGACTTCATTTTTAGAATCTTTTTTCCAGAAATCGTCAAAGCTTAAATCAGGACGTTGGGTTTTAACGTAGTTTTCAAAGCTCGACATATAACCAATCGGCGCATCCACCCAAACATAGAAATATTTGTTTGGCGCATCTGGAATTTCAAAACCGAAGTATGGCGCATCACGGGAAATATCCCAGTCTGACAACCCAGCTTCAAACCATTCATCTAATTTGTTGGCAATAGAGACTGGTAAACGGCCTTTATCACGGGTCCATTGTTGCAGGTATTCTGCAAAGTTCGGCAGTTTAAAGAAATAATGATCTGAAGATTTTTCAACAGGGGTCGCGCCACTTAAGGTTGATTTTGGATCAAGTAGTTCAGTGGCATTATAAGTCGTACCGCAAACTTCACATGAGTCGCCGTATTGATCTTCCGCCTTACATTTAGGGCAGGTGCCTTTAATAAAACGGTCTGACAGGAACATGCCTTTTTCAGGATCAAACAACTGGGTAACAGGGCGAACGGCAATATTGCCTGCTTCACGGTTTTTGATATAGATTTCTGATGCACGCGCGCGGTTGGTATCGCTATGGGTAGAATCATAATGATCAAAATGCACACCAAAACCGTCAAAGTCGCGAATGTGTTCAGTTTGCACATTGGCAATTTGCGCTTCAGGCGAAATACCATTGGCTTCAGCACGCAACATGATCGCGGTACCATGAGCATCATCCGCACAGACATAAGTCACGTCATGACCCATCGCACGCATTGCACGAACCCAGATATCTGCTTGGATATAACCAAGTAAGTGACCCATATGAATGGGGCCATTGGCATAGGGAAGGGCATTGGTGACTAGGATTTTACGCACGGATTCACTCTCTCATTCATATTCATTATGCAATGGGCCACAATTTTACATGATGCCGGAGGGATTACAAAGCAATGCTTTGTCTGAAACACCACTAATTAGGACAGCTAAATATCTGAAATTCAAATAGCGGACAGATTAAAGCCGGCTAAGGCTAAAAAATAGAAGAATTGCACAGCTGCTACATCCTGCAAATAACAGCAACAACATGTACAGGCTTTGTTGCAGTTTGCTTAATTCCCCCCGACTCCCTACGTACTTTATGCTAAAAACGTTTGATGATTTAAATAAAATTTAGCTTAGGAGAGTACTCATGACTCAACATCAACAGACCAGTACATCGAAGCAACACCAAGATAAAACCCAGCAGACAAAAGCCTTAAATCAGAAAATTGAACAAGAGCAAAAGCAAAACGAGAATGATAAACAGCACAATCAGCATCATCAGGAAGAGCCAGGTGCCAAACCGCACAAGGCGGATCCAAATACTGACACCGAGAGTAAGCAAAGTTCTCAGGCAGCAGATAGTGAATCAGTAGAATCACAGCATGCTTCGAAGGATAGCCAATCTGATAGCACGGGTCAGTCTGATAAAAAGACAGAAACCCAGGAAAGACTAGAACAGCTTAAAACTGAAGCTGGACAAAAATTTGAAGAAGCTAAGCACAAAGCCACTGAACTTGCTCATGATGCTTCAATTAAGCTGGGTGAGTTGAAAACTCAGGCGACTGAAAAATTTGATGAACTCAAAAAAATGGCGACCGAAAAGCTGACTCAAATGAAGAAAGATCATCAAGCTGCGGACGGGCAAGCTGAAAATACCCACATGAAGGATGATGAAAAGCAGGATTTGACCGAAGCAGAGACGCACAATCAATCATCTATGCAGGATACAGCCAAGAAGGATCAGGCTGATAAGGACACGTCTTACAACACTCAAAAATAATAAAGAATGATCTGCCAAGCGACCACTTCCGAAAGGGATTGAAGTGGTCTTTTAAGGCAGGAGTGAATAAAAATAACTAAAATTTTTAGGCATATAAAAGACAGAAAGAGCGACAAGGCCATTATTTAGCGGTATTAAATCAGAAAAAATATAAAAACCGACTAAAATAGTAGGAAATAGTGCTATAAATATATCTCTGGTTCAAGACAATGCTTAACCTTCTACCCAAACCTCGTTAAACTAAGTACTTCAGTTGTCTCAGCCTAATTTTGGAGTAACCTATGTCGTGGCTTTCTTCGCTTAAATCGGTTTTTTCGCCTTCCAAGGAAGTGAACGAAGAAGCTGTGCAGCACATACTCCAAAACTACATTTTGCCGAATTCCAGTCATGCCTTGAAAGATCGTATTACTCAGGTCAATGTGCAAGGCGAGATTTTACAAATTACTTTAAATACTTACCCGGAAGAAAAAGAGCAATTACAACAGATTCATGATGAACTGGCAGATGCGCTAGAAAAATGTGGTATTAAAGAGCTAAATATGCATGTCATTCAGCAGAAAACTGGCCATAAATCTACGCAATCAGGTGGGTGCGGACATTCGCATGCCGCGGGGGAAAGCTGCTCTACGACGGACCAGATGCCAACAGGCAAAAGCAATTTACCGCCTGTAGTTGATGCTTCAGGTGGTACAGCTTCAACGGAAGAGGCTGATCCTAATAATCCGCCAATTCAAAAAGCTGCACCCCAACAGCGTGATGTAGCGAAACATCCCCGTATTCAGAATGTGATTTTAGTATCCTCTGGCAAAGGCGGTGTAGGCAAGTCCACCACGACCGTCAACCTGGCATTGGCCTTGCAAAAACTCGGTCTAAAAGTGGGGGTGCTGGATGCTGATATTTATGGTCCAAGTATTCCCACCATGCTGGGTAATGCCGGTAAAACGCCAATGATTGAAGCCGAGCAGTTTGTGCCCTTAGATGCTTATGGCATGCCGGTATTATCTATTGGCCATTTAACAGGTGATCATAATACTCCCGTGGCTTGGCGTGGGCCAAAAGCCACGGGTGCCTTGATGCAGCTGTTTAACCAGACCCTATGGCCGGATCTGGATGTTTTGATGATTGATATGCCGCCAGGCACAGGCGATATTCAATTAACACTTGCTCAGCGTATTCCAGTAACAGGCGCCGTGATTGTGACCACACCGCAAAATGTGGCCTTAATGGATGCCACCAAAGGTATTGAATTATTCAATCGGGTGCAGATTCCAGTGATGGGTGTCGTCGAGAATATGTCGACCCATATCTGTTCGAACTGCGGTCATGAAGAACAGATCTTTGGTACGGGTGGCGGCAACCAACTGGCAGAACAATATGACATTCCATTACTGGGACGCTTACCTTTAAATGTGCAAATTCGTGAAAATGCCGATGCCGGTAAACCTTCGGTGATTGCTGGAGATGATGCTGCTGAAAGTTACATGGCTATTGCCCAGAAAATTGCAGATCGCTTGCCGCAAGCAGAAAAAGATAAAACTCGTATTTTCTAAGATTTTATAGTGAAAAAAAGAGAGCCTCGGCCACTGCTGTCCCATAGTTTGCTTTAAATAAAAAAACCTGAGTCCTAACAGTTAAAATATGAGTGCAAACAAACACTTTAACGACTAGGATTCAGGTTTTGTCACATCAGAATACCGTATTTCATGAG